>DDWC01000140.1 GCA_002345475.1 Firmicutes bacterium UBA2296 | reverse complement strand
CGGATTGAAGCCGCAGGGATGCTTTACGCAGCCCTGAAGTTAAACCTGCACGACATAGAACTACCCGCGCTGGACGATTACGGTGATCTTGCGGCGTTAACCTCGTCACAGATCGACGTTGTCAAAGCTATGGTGGGCAAGCAACTGATGGTAGGCGCACAGAACAAGTTCAACCCCACCCACACGATTACCAGGGCAGAGACTATTGCCATTCTGGACCGAGCAGCAGGGGAGATTTTCAACTCAGCCGGAGTCTTTGGTTCCGACGAGCAGAAAATCATCACCGGCAATGCATCGGTTTCGGTCTCTGGAGTGACCCTGAGCAATATGCTGATAGAGGGTGACTTATACCTCTCCGACGGTATTGGGACAGGTACGGTGAGTCTACATAACGTTATTGTTCTGGGTACTACGATACTTGGGATTGAACCAGAACGCGTCGTTGTCTCAGGCAGCACCAACCTGGGGCAAACCGTGCCTTCCTTGACTGCAACGACAGGACTAACCGTAGTGGTAACGCCCGCAATCGGCGGCACTGTGACTGACCTGACGGACGAAGCCCCGTATGGCGTGGGCTCCACGGTATCTCTGGTGGCTGAGCCTGCAGCAGGCTACGATTTCGCAGGATGGACTGGGACAGGTGTCGCATTTGTCGATGCCGATGACCCGGCGACCGACGCCATCCTTACTGCTCCATCTGCCACGGTAGAAGCCAGTTTCCTCTTCACCTACCAGGCCAGTATGTCTGTTTCCCACTCTGAAGGCGGAGCTATTACCGGTTGGGCCTGGGTGCCCCATGAAGACCTTCATGTCGAGGTAAGACGAGAAGGAGAGGTTGTCTTCCACACGATTGTAGAGCCAGACCAACAAGGTGATTTTGACATCAATCCTCGCTCTCACCACGACTTGTCTCTCGAAGATCGGGATGAAGTGTCGGTCATACAGGGAGATCTGGCCGTCGTTCATGTGGTCAGACACCTGACTGTCACCGAGTTCTCGCCTGACGCGAACATCATTGGTGGCTATGCCGCAGCAGGAGATGCAGTCCGTGTTGTCATTTTCGACGATGAAGCTGCTTCTTGGGCAGATCTGCCTAAGCTCACTGTAACCGCTGATTCCGCAGGCTACTGGGAAGCCGACTTCACTGGCATGTCTGACGTGAAGGTGGGCGTCTACGGTAGTGTGGAGATATTCGATGTGCATGAAAACTCGACGCGCCGATACTGGCATGTTCCAGCCACGGCCTTTGCAGTGTACCCATTCGAACACTTGGTAACTGGTTTCGACTGGGCCTATGAAGCTGAGCTTACTATTTCCAGGGAAGGTGTTGTCCTGGGAACGATGACAATTGACGACTCCTGGGGTTATTTCGCTCTGGAGGCGATCGAAGTGTCAGCAGGAGACGTCATTGTCGTGAGCGATGGCATTAACACCAGATCCCATGAAGTGACTCCGCTGGAGCTTATCACAATAGATCGCGCTGCCGGCATTATCACTGGCCTGGCCGCCCCGGACCTTCCGGTCACTGTGCAGTTAGTAATGCCCAGCCAGGGATACGGGCCACCTCAATATGCAGACACCAGAGTGATTCATGCCGAAGAGGACGGGACCTGGACCGTGGACTACGGACATGCAATCCCCTCTGATCACACCATTCTGGCGGAACAGGCGGACCAGCATGGCAATAAGACCGTCGTAAGAGACGAACCATAGAACAGCTTGTCTTGTCTTTGTTAAAGGTCTATCATTAAGTTGGAGGTGATAGCTATGGCAAAACCCGGATTTGTGATGCTTCGTTACTCTGCGCCCCAGAAACCTGACGGTGTCTATGAACAGTGGTACCACGACATGACTCAGCTGGGACAGGAAATGTGGCCTGCAGCCGTTGCCGCCGGTGCTCTGAACTGGAAAGTGATGACCGATATAGTAGGCAACACGCCCCGCAATACCATGATGATCGAGTTTGCTCATGCCGACGAGGCCGTCCGCTGGCTAGCTTCTCCTGACTGCCACAGTTTTGTCCAGAGGCTCACCAGAATTGGCACACTGGACATGCAGGTTTCTGCCTACCGATTACATTCGCAAAGCTAGATTTAGCAGGGGGCTTCCTTTAGGGGGCCCCCTGACCCTTTGTTCCACTAGACAGACTATTGCAAGTATTAGCGGACGGAGTATTATTTATATGAGAGGAGTTACAGTTCCCATATAAGAGGAGGAATCCTTTGTGCAGAGAAGTAGAGCCGGGCGTCTTCGGGTGCTTGTGGTGTTGCTGCTTCTTTTTGTTTTGTCCGCATCCCTGTCGGGTTGCAAGCCGAAGCAAGCCGTTGTGCCGCCACCGCCCGAATTACCCGTTGTAATCCCAGAAGACCCCATAGAGCCAGAACCGCTGGAGCCGGTGCTGCCCTGGAGCGACGCCGATGTGGCAGACCTGCTCAACCAGGATGACAAGGACTGGACGCGCTACCCCGACCTACCGCTGGAGAAAGCCGCTATTGCCGAGGTCCTGGGCGACTTTTCCGACGCCATGGGCAGGCAGGATGTGGACGACGCGGTAGCGTGCGTCTTTGTGGATCAGCAGGAGTCGTATCGCATACTCTTTGCGGGAAAGCCTGAAGCTATGCCGGGTTTTGGCGAGCTGATTGCCAAAGCAGAGATGTCCTTTCTGTCAGAGGCCCGGGACCCGGAGAAGACCATGTTCCTGCGCACAGCTGAGTACAAGGTGATACTGAGTGACTTCACCTTCTACATTCGCTTCCTGAAGACCCCGGAAGGGTGGGTGCTGTATGACTTCTAGATGGCGCCTTAACGCTACACGTCTGGTCTCTACCGCACTTGCTACCACCTTTGCTATTATACTGCTGGTTCCGGGTTCGGCCCTGGCGTGGACCCAGCCGACCCACCGGCAGATAAACTTTCATGCCACCAATACTTTCTTTAATAGTTTCGCTTCGCTGGACAAGTATAAACTGGGCGCCATAGACCCGGCAGCCACCGCGACACCCCTCAAGGGCATTGCTGTGCTGAGTTCCTCAACCTTCGTCGACCCCATCGGGCCTTTCGGTCAGTACCTGGTGGGGGAGGGTCTGCTTCCTTTGCGCAACTGGATCATACTTGGCGGAGACTGGGCCGACGAGCCTCATCTGTACGCCTCAGTGCGCCATTTCTACGACCCGCTGAAGCTTTCGGGAGTGCACTATCTGACGGATCAGTCGTGGGCTCACGGCCAGTACGATTCTCCAGAAATCGACGCCAAGACCTGGGGACTTACCCATAAAGACAATCCCTTCAGTTTTGTCCAGGCCCTCAGGTACTACAAAAAAGCCATGGAGATCCCTGAAGGCACTGCCCCGACAATCTTCAGGGAAGAGACTCATTTCAAACTGGACCTCCCTCTGGTGCCATCCTCCCTGGCCGAGGAGCGCAACATTTATCTGGCCCTGGCCTACCGTGCGCTGGGTGAGAGCATGCATATGCTGGCGGACATGGTGCAGCCTGCCCACGTGCGTAACGACTCCCACCCTCTGGACGAGCCTATTGAAGACAACACCTTTAGTTCAGATGTTGACGACTGGGCCAAGGCTCCGGTGGACTGGCGCATAGGCAGTATGCTGGCCTCAGCCGGAGGAGAACTTATGTACCCGGACAAGCTCTTCACCCAGGTAGCGCTGTTTACCAACCAGAACCTGCTCTCTAAGGACACTATAGAGAAGGACTACTACTACCCAAGCCTGAAGGAAATGAGAGTTAAGGAATTCGAGGTGGAGAGCTATGGGTTCACCCGGAAGGTGAAAGTATTCTACGCGCCCTTTGTAAACGACGAACTCCCTTTGGCTCAGGAACGCCTTAGCCTGCACTGGTTTGACCCGGACCAGGCTACCTTAAGCAAAATTGGCCGACTGGGCACTCTGGGACCCTATCATATTCCCGGTGAATTTGCCGAAGGTTACGCCGAGGTACTGATGCCTATTGCCATTCACGCCAACGCCGACCTGATGCATATGTTTTACCCCACCATGGAGCTTAAGGCAGAATACTATGAAACGGACAAACCGGGTACTACCGAAAGCGAGGTAACCGAGTGGCTTAACATAGAGGCAGAGATGCTGCACCATGCAGTTAAGGATCCGGCCTGGTCGGATTACGGCCTGAGCATAAGCTACTCCGGCCCCGGGGAACTGGTCTTCACCACGGAAGGGAAGGTTGACCGTACGGTTCCTCTGGAGTTCCTTAACGGCAAGGTCCAGCGGTTGCGGACTTTTTCAGGAGCAATGTCGGAGTCGCCCCTGAAGTTGCGGCTAAACACAATGGGCGAAGATCTCTCCGCCGAAGGTGCCTACCTGGCCCTTGAAGCTGGTCAAAGCGTTTTCCTGCGCGTGAGAGCCGGCAGCCGCATTTTCGACAGTGCCCCTTATGAGCTAAAGGTGACAGAGCCCCGGGTGCGCATCGAACCTCGCATTGCCGTCGGCAAGCTTGGCGCCACCTTCAACTTCAGGGCTTTCACGGCCCCCAGAGGTGACTACCGCCTGGACTGGGAGCTCGGTGACGGCAACCAGCTGCCCTCGGGCAAGGCAGACCTGGCCCATCGTTACGAAAGGGCCGGGGAATACCGGGTGACGGTAAAGATGTACAGCAGGGATGGCAAGTTACTGGCCGAGGACACCGCCCGCGCCATTGTGGAGGAACGGGGCGAGGCCGCTGTTACCATAGAGCTGCCGAATACTATTAGTGCCGTTCAGCCTTTGGAAGTGGTCGTTAAAATAGACGATCCGGTGCTGGCAGAGCGCACCACATACATCGACGTGGAGGTGGACAACAGCAGAAGGATGGTTTACCTGTATAATGGTGTACCCGCAAAACAGGAAGCCTGGTATGACCGGATAGTCCCCAACTACGACCATTCCGACGAGATAGTAATGATGGCGCGGGCCGCGGGAGTTTACACCCGCAGCGCAGGTGGGCTGAAGCTAACGTTCTATGAGTTCCGCGAGGTGGACCGCAAGGAGTATGATGCCGCTGTGAAAGAGCAGGGCAAAGGTGGCGACCGCCCCTGGTTGCCCCTTGCCTTCACCCATAACAACAAACTCTATCTGCAGACACGGCTTGCCGTGGTCACTCGGGAATATGAAGTGGTGCCGTCGCGGCTGGAGATTGACTTACCTGATTACCCGCTGGAGGTGAGAGGACTCGATCCCTTCTCCCTTGCTGGAGTAGCTACATGGTACGACAAACATATGTTGCGCTATAACCTTCAATTCAGGTCAATTTATGACGCACGCGACCCGGCGCTCATCATGAAACAAGAGTGGGACAGCAGGCAGTCGCTGGTTCGCACGGGCAGAGACGAGTATGCCAGAGCAATGAACATCGTGACTACTGAATGGATGAGTCCCGAAATCCTGGCGAGACTAAATGCTACGCACGGTTTTATCGAAAAGGATTTGAGCATCCCCGATAGCCGTGAAGGGCGCACCTATCTCAAAACATACTATACGCTGAACTACATTTCACTGGGGAACACATGCACCGTGACTATCCAGCGATACACCGATGTGGCGACAGAAGATGTGGACCAGGGCATTGCCGCAGTTCTGGAGGAAGCTCTGGCCACTGCGGCCGGCGCCAGGCTGATCCCCATGGAACAAGGTAACAACGATTCTTTCCGCACAGTTGTGGAGGTTAACCCTGATCTCTAGCGAAGTAAGCAGGGGAGAGCTGTGTCGAAGGGAGAGGTTTTTTGGTGGTGCAGGGGATGTCAGACCGTCCGATCATCTTCAGGTTGCGCGGCAGTTCCTGGGTACTACCCGGCCTGCCCTGGGTTTTCGGTGCCCTCTACCTTATTCTGTCGGTGGTTGAAGAGCCGTTTCGCCCAGACCTGCTCATTGCCGGCCTGATCGCCCTGGCTTTTGGCTTTTTGTGCCTGGTTTCGAACTTGACCAGCCGGGTAATCGTAAGCAGTGAGAGGCTGGACGTGCGCGATTATGGCGTGCGCCATGTGCTGGCCAGCAGTGACGTCTCGTGCGTTTACACCATACCATCGACCTTCAGCACCATCATCGCCTTTGACGGTGCGCATCTTGGGAAGGTGACAATCCATTTGGGGTATTGGCGCGATGAGGCAGCGATGTTACAGGAGCTTAGCCACATTGTCCGCATTAACAGCATTACTGCTTCGCCAAAAGCGGCCAAGTTGCTTGGCGTTGCCCCGTCAACTACGCAGGATGCAACCAGCCCTAGCCTCGTGGAAGGATTCCTGGCGCTGAGCTGGGTGCTGGCCTCGACGGTCCTGCCGGTGCTACTTGGGCTGGTTTTGGCCTGAAGTCTTCGTAAATATTACAGGAATGCCCTGCATCCACGCCGAATAGTGGGGCAGGGCATCTTTTTCAAGGGAGTGATTCACGTGTTTTGCGAAAATTGCGGTCACAAGCTGAGCGACACAGCAAAGTTTTGTCCTGCCTGCGGCACGAAGGTGCCAGGCAGGGACGGTGTAGGCGTTTCAGCCACGCCTGTAGCGTCCCCTCCGGTAGAGCGGCAACCCGAAGCAGTCGCCACCCCTGCGCCACCGCTGGAAGTGCGGCAACAGCCCGCACAAGATAAAGCCATGATGGTGCTATCGATCAACAAACGGGAGGGTCTGCTCAAACGCACCAGCGCCAATTTGGTCTTCTTTCGCGACAGGTTAGTCATAGCTGAGCTAACCCCAGAGCGACAGAAGCAGGAGAATGATTTGCTTTCGGCGCGCATCAAAGACGAGGGCAAGGGTTTCTTCCAGGGTTCTGCCGCAATGATGGACTACTGGCGCAACTTCGCCAACAGGTACTATGATATGGAGCCCCATGAAGTACTCAATGAGGACCGGGGCAACCTGGAAATCATGCACGCCGACGTTCACCGCTTCACCTTTGCTCGCTACGAATCGGATTCTGATTCCAGAAAGACAGGGGGAGAGCTGGAGATTGACCATCGTTATGGCAAGCTCAAGGCCAGCCATACCTATGGTGACGGCAACCAGAACATCAGAAGGCATCTGGAATCCTTTTACGGCGGCAGGCTGAGATTCCGTGGCAGCAAAATCCTCTTCAGCAAGGGACACAGGGAAGGGTTCATATAGATGTTGCCGTATAAGGCACTAATCCGGAGCACGCCGGCCAGAGAGCTAGGTTCAGAGTCTTAGTGGCCGTGGACAAGGTGAGAGACTGCCAAACTCTTTTAGAGGTCACGACAGCGCTCTTGATCCGTTTGATGTCAGGAACTCCTTCGGGTAAAATGTTTACAGAGACACTTTGAAGGAGGTGGTTACACTAATGACCGGACCGGAGAAGTACATCTGCACTAACTGCGGCTTTGAGCTTGACATCACTGACGTGAAGGACGCTGTGGCGATAGAAGCGGAAGCGGCGCCCATGGTCGGCCTTTCCGAGGATCCCCTGGGCGTTGAGAGGCCCGAGCCAGATCCCACAACACCTACCAAGTACAACATCACCAAATGCCCCAACTGTGGCAACGATGAGTGGAACCCAAAAGAGTAGCAGTTTAGCCCGGCGCCAGCCGGGCTTTTTTTATTGAAATAGCCATTATGCGGTGATAATATGGGCTTGAAAGATGCCGCCAATGCGACAACAAAATACAGAGGATGCAGTGATCGTTCAACCTGATGTGGACGCTTGATTGAACGGGAGCAA
>DDWC01000062.1 GCA_002345475.1 Firmicutes bacterium UBA2296 | reverse complement strand
TTTTATACCACCCGCGACGCTATAATCCGTTCCGCTTTGGCAGGAATGCACAGCCGGGGCAGTACAGTGCGGGCTATGCATGAGGATGACCCCATGGCTGGCCAGTTCGTCGAATCCAGCTACAACGTGATTGTCCAGGCCAAGTTGACGCTATTACTTTTTCTGGCTCTCGCTTTTCTCACTGCTAAACTGCTGGCCTATATGGACAACCGACGCATACTCGCTATACTGAAGACCCTGGGGCTGAGACGCAATCAGGTGGCAGCTACCATCAGCGGAGAGTCGCTTCTGGCCCCCATTGCGGGTTCATTGCTCGGAGGAATGGCGTCGGTGCTGCTGTTGCGTATGATCAGTAACTCAGGTTTTGACATGCCTCTTTCCACACAGTCGCTGGTTTCATCCATGCTCGTAATATTCCCTGCGGTGGCGCTGGGAATCCTGGTGCCGGCACGCCTGGCACAGGTTTCCACAGTAAACGAGTTGCTGCTGGAACGTCCCGCTCCTCTTGTGCGGGATTACACCACCTCTATATCACAGCGCTATCCGGCCCTGGATGGCCTGCTGGCCCGGGGAATCAGGCTGCTTAAGCTGGAAACGGTACAAGGGCACTTTGACGGGTTTATTTTCCGGCGCATTGGCGAGCGGGTACAGGCGGGTGAAGTCATCGCTTTGCAGCACAGCTGGTGGGGTCTAAAGACCAAAGAGTATGCCTCTCCCATAGACGGGGTGGTGGTATACTTCGAAGAGTTTACCGGCATGATTGGCATCGCGCCTCAGGAGATGAGCCCGGACGACGTGGCCCGGGCTGCAGGTCACATCCCGAAAAAAGCCACCACAGGACAGCGCTAGTGAGCGGAGCGAAGTCCCGAGCGGGGCTGTGTGAAAAGCTTGGCCCACAAACGACAAGACCTACAATTAGCGCAAAAAAGTCCCGTACCACATGCTCAGTGGTGCGGGACCCTTGTTATTACAGGGCAAGTGAGCGCCAAGTGGGGGACTGAGAAGTCGCGCCTCTGCTTTTCACACAGCCTCTTCTCACTTTATGGGTCCATTTGCATCAATATTAGTGCGTGACCGCGCCGGCAATTGTGGTATAGTGTATACGAGATTTCTCAACGCGAGGGGTGCATCACGTATATGACATTAGCGTTTACCGTAGCGGGTGGGCTAGGTCTCTTCCTCTACGGCATGCAGCTTATGGGCGATGGCCTGCAAAAAGCCGCAGGTGATAAGCTAAGGCGCTTGCTGGAACTGCTGACGACTGTTCCGGTGGTAGGCGTTGTGGTAGGGGCCATAGTCACGGTCCTGGTCCAGTCAAGTTCGGCTACCACAGTGATGGTGGTGGGTTTTGTCAATGCAGGACTCATGAACCTTTCTCAGGCTGCCGGAGTTATTTTGGGAGCAAATATCGGTACCACGGTCACCTCGCAAATCGTGGCCCTCAAGCTTACCGATCTGGCATTGCCCGCTGTGGCTATAGGTTTTGGCATGTCCATGTTTGGTCGCTCCCGTAGCGTAAAACAGGTAGGACAGGTCATTTTGGGTTTTGGTGTTCTCTTCCTGGGTATGCTTATCATGTCTGATGCCTTGAAACCCTTGCGCTACGACCCCGCTTTTCAGCAGTACATGATTACCTTCGGGCAAAAGCCTTTCATTGCCTTGTTCGTCGGTGCGGCGTTTACTGCCATTATCCAGTCGTCCAGCGCTTTCACAGGCCTTGTCATCACGTTTGCCCTGCAGGAGATGATAGGCCTTAACGCTGCCATTGCCCTGATTCTTGGCAGTAATATAGGTACTTGCGTCACGGCACTGCTGGCCTCCATTGGGACCACCCTCACCGCGCGGCGTGCGGCCATCGCCCATGTAATCTTCAAGTCTTTTGGTGTGGTGCTGTTCTTTCCCTTCCTCAATCAGTTTGCCACCTTGATGGCTGGGACTTCTCCCGTCCTGGCGCGACAGGTTGCCAACGCCCACACCATCTTCAACATTGTGGTTGTGGCCATAATCCTGCCTTTGCTCCAGTACTTCATCAAGTTCATTATCAGGCTGGTTCCCGGTGAGGAAATAAGCATCACCATGACGCCGAAATTCCTTGACGTGCATCTGCTCAATACCCCTTCCGTCGCCATGGGTCAGGTTACCAAGGAACTGCTGCACATGGGGGAACTGGCTTTGAGCATGATGGACGATGTGTTTAAGGCTTTCGACACCGGCAATCTGGATAGTCTCAAGCACGCCGCCCAGAAGGAAACCGCGATCAACACCCTCGAGCAGGAGACCGTCACATACCTCGTGAAGATCGCTCAGAAATCCCTCAGTAACGAGCAGTCAACGCGGCACCGCGCCCTTCTGAACATGGTGAACGACATTGAACGGGTGGGGGACCATACTGAGAATATGATGGAGCTGGTCATTTATAAGGACGAGCACAGGGTGCAGTTTTCGGAGGAAGCCAAGGCAGAGCTGTTTGGCATGTATAATGACGTGCGGGGCCTCCTCTCGTCGGCACTGGACGCCCTTCGTGAGGACAACACTTTGGTAGCGCAGGATATTATCAAGCGCGAAAACGAAATAGACCACCTGGAGCGCAGCCTGCGGCAGAGCCATATGACCCGCCTTAACGAAGGCAAGTGCTCACCTACCGCCGGTGTTGTCTTCCTCGACACCATCAGCAACCTGGAAAGAATCGCCGACCACGCCAATGATATTGCCGAGATGGTTCTGGGAGTCTAAATTATCAGACTGCCGCGGCAGGATTTTTCCTCGCCGCGGCGAACTATTCAGATGGTGTTATTGTGCCCGAAATAACAAAGTGTCATAGCAGTTAAATACAACATAGCTTAGTCGTAGCCAAGGAGGTGTACCGTTTGACGGAGCCAAGGCAGACAAGTGGAGAGGCCAGGCAACCCCGAAGGATTTCTCCCATGCTCCGTGTGAGTGTTTTTTTGATTGTTGTCGTGTTGATTGCCGGTGCCGGGACGGCCATAAACGCCATGTGGCGTACTCAGGCCAAGTCTTGGGAAGTGTATTTTAACGGTGAGCTTAAAGGAGTAGTCACCGAAGAAGAAAAAGATATGATTGCTGCAGCGGTAGATGCTGCAGTTGAACAGGTAAAAGCAGAAAACACGCTTAATCCTGGCTTGTCCAGCGTAATCGAGTATGTAGAGGTTATTAACAACGAGAGAGACGAGGTCGAGCCCATCCTGGAAGGAATATTGTCCGGGCTTGAGTTCGGGTTGCGGGCGGCGGCCATAGTTATAGACGGCGAAGAGGTCGTCACTGTGTCCTGCGCCGAAGAGGCAGAAGCCTTGCTGACCAGCCTGCAGGAGCGTTTTGTCAGTGAGAATGCCCTCCTGGTGGAAAAGGTCGAGTTTCAGGAGTCTGTTGAGATCGTAGATAAGTACGTCGCTCTGGATGAAGTTACCGATCCAGAAACGGCGGTGAATATTCTGCTTCACGGCAGTGAGAAGATTCTGCAACACACTGTGACGCGGGGAGAGTCCTTCTGGAGTATCGCTAATCTGTATCGGCTTTCTATCAACGTTATCCAGGCCGCCAATCCCAATATCAGGCCTGAAGCCCTGCAGGTAGGCGCCAAGCTGAACCTCAAAATTGATGAGCCCTTTGTGAGGGTCGAATCGGTAGAGCAAATCAAGTACACAGAGTCTATACCGTTTTCCACGTCTTACGTGACTGACAGCTCTCTATGGACCTGGCAGAGTGTAGTGCGTACAAAAGGAGTTCCGGGAACCCGTGAGATAGTAGCGCGCGTTGTCTCAGTCAATGGCAAGGAAACAAGCCGCGAAGTACTTTCTGCCAGCGTGGTGTCTAACCCCTCTGCGCAGGTCGTAGCCAGAGGAACCAAGAGCGCACCGAGTTCATCCACGGGAAGCTTCATCTGGCCGACCACCGGATCCATCACCTCGCCTTTTGGGCCCAGATGGGGAGGCTACCACTACGGAGTTGATATCGGAGCATCCTCCGGTACCGCCATCAAGGCTGCCGACAGCGGTGTGGTTTCTTTCTCCGGCTGGAACGGCGGATACGGGTACATGGTCAAGATTGAACACGGCGGAGGCATGTCCACTCTCTACGCCCACGCCTCAAAACTCCTGGTCAGTCAAAACCAGACGGTGAGTAAAGGCGACACCATAGCTCTCGTGGGCAACACCGGAAACAGCTACGGAGCTCACCTGCATTTTGAGATCCGCGTCAATGACAAGCCGGTAAATCCCCTGAATTATTTCAGATAGACATGGGCGGCCTCGGCCGCCTTTTGTTGATTTCAAGGAAGTGAAGAATATGAGAATACCCGAGATCCTTGCTCCCGCAGGTAGCTTTGCAGCCCTGCGGGCTGCTGTCTGGGCGGGTGCTGACGCCGTCTACCTGGGAGGTCAGGCCTTTAACGCCAGAGCTAATGCTGCCAACTTCGGAAGTGATGAGCTGCGTGAAGCGGTCATTCTGGCGCACCGGGCGGGGGTGAAGGTGTATGTCACCGTAAACACTCTGCTTAAGGAGGCCGAACTGCCAGAGGCGCTGAACTTCCTGGGGGAGCTGTATAACCTGGGTGTCGACGCTGCCATTGTGCAAGATCTGGGACTGGCCAACGCGGCACAGTCAAGCCTGCCTCAGCTGGAACTGCATGCCAGCACACAATGCACCACCACCTCTGTGGCCGGGGCCGTAGCCATGGCCAGTATGGGGTTTAAGAGAGTTGTTCTGGCCCGGGAGCTAAGTTCCGCTCAGGTCAGGGAGATTAACACCAGAAGCCCCATCGACACCGAAGTATTTCTCCATGGTGCTTTGTGCGTTGCCTATTCAGGCCAATGCCTGTACAGCTCCTTGGCCGGGGGGCGCAGCGGAAACCGGGGCATGTGCGCCCAAAGCTGTCGATTGCCCTCCCGTCTGCTTGCTTCCCGCAGGTCTGGGCACTTGCTGAGCCCCCGGGACCTGAACCTGCTAGGCCATATCCCCATGCTGGCTGGCCTTGGCGTAGCGGCGCTTAAGATAGAAGGACGGGCTCGGGGTGCTGATTACGTGGCCGAAGTGGTCTCAATATACCGGAGGGCACTGGATGATTACGCCAGCAACCCTCAAACTTATGCCGTACCTGAGGAATCCGATGCGAGACTGCGGCAGGCATTTAACCGGGAGTTTACCGCTGGTCTGTTGCTCGGCGAAAGCGGCGACAAGTTCTACAACCCTGAGCGACCCGGCAATCAGGGATTGCCGGTGGGCAAGGTTGCGGCTGTTGTGGGCGACCGAGTTCGCATAACCCTTGAACGTCCGGTGACGGCAGGCGATGTCCTAGCCTTCCTTTCGGGGGGCAAGGAGATGATAAGCACCACTTCGCGTTTTCCCGGACAGACTCTGGAACTGAGGAGCGATGCCGCTCGGGGCCTGCGTCAAGGCGAGTCGGTGATACGGCTTTTTGACAGCAGTCGCTCTGGAGAACTCCGCAGGCAGTACGAGGGATATGCTCCTTCTGCCCTGGAGGTGTCCTGGCGCGTCTCCGGTGCCTACGGAGCACCCCTGGTTCTGGACATGCAGCATGGAAAGAGCTCAATCAGGGTAGAAAGCGAGCTAAATCTGGATTACGCACAGAATGAAGGTTTGACTAGTGAGAGCCTCAGTCGGCAGTTGAGCAAGCTGGGAGATACACCCTTTGTTCAGAAAAACCTTGCGATGCATCTGCCTCCGGGGCTGTTCCTGCCAGTGTCAGAGATCAACTCCTGCCGGCGACGGGCAGTGTCTGCCATGCTGACCAGGTTGTTCGGCCAAAGCGACCCGGTGTCCCTTCCGCTGGCGATGCCGGCTTGGGCGCAGCCCTCAACATTGGGCCATGCCGCGGGTCTTGGTGCCATGGTAGCTTCATTGGAAGAAGCCAAAGCCGCCGTCCGGGCCGGAGCAGAATGGCTGGGCGTGGGGCGTGAATGGGTTGAAGATGACCTCGAAGAGCTGTTTGCGGCCTACTACAGCGTGCGCGATGCGCTTGAGATACCGGTGGCACTGCGTTTGCCAAGGGTTCTGCATACTGATGAAGAGGATCGGGTGCTGGCACAGCTGGTCGGTGATGAAGAGATTATCGCGTCGGCGCCGGGCATCCTGCATGCCGCCGCCGGGAAGGGATGTCTGGTGAGGGGCGATAGTGGCCTTAACGTCTTTAACTCCGTTACAGCTACCTCGCTTCCACTCGCTTCGGCCACGCTGTCCCCAGAGCTAAACCGCAGTGAGGTTGTTGCGGCGCTGACAGCCAGCAAATTGCCGCTTGAACTGGTGGTTCATGACAGGACACTGCTCATGATACATGAAAACTGCATTCTGGGGGGCCACGGTTGCACTCGCAGTCGAGGTTGCCGTAAGCAGGACGTACTGTGCGACCGCAAAAGCATGAACTTCCCTGTACATACTGACTATAGATGTCGTTCCTACTTGCTTAATGCCCGCACCACCAGCCTCATTGGGCACTTGCCGGACATCCTGGCTCAGGGAGCTGGACGCTTGCGACTCGAGCTGGCCGGCATCGGTCCCGATGCGGTGTACGAAGCGGTGAGCCTGTACAAGGCCTCTTTGCATCAGCGCGATGCTGACGGAGTAAAGTCCGCCCGCGAGCACGTGGCGGCGCTTTTTGGCGACCTTACCAGGGGGCACTGGCAGAGGGGCGTCAGCTAGTGGCAGGAAAAGCAAAAAACCTTTAGAATATATATTATGTAAAGATGCAAAGAAAGGGTGTGGCATTGGTGAGCGCCAAAATACTCGTCGTTGAAGACGAGAAGCCCATCGCGGATATTATAAAGTTTAATCTGGAGCGCGAGGGTTTTTCTGTGCTCGTGGCTTATAACGGGCAGGACGCCATAGACGTCGCCATGCGTCAGATGCCAGACCTGATCGTGCTCGATGTCATGCTGCCCAAGCTGGACGGCTTTCAGGTTTGCCGTGAGATCCGCAAAAGTATGCAGACGCCGATTCTTATGCTCACAGCCAAAGAGGCTGAGAACGACAAGATCCGAGGTCTGGAAGTGGGTGCCGACGACTACATAACCAAGCCCTTCAGCCCCCGCGAGCTG
>DDWC01000032.1 GCA_002345475.1 Firmicutes bacterium UBA2296 | reverse complement strand
ATCAGATATTACAGCAAATTTCATGTACCTTCCTCCTTGACTTACCATGATATAATTCTGCGGCCACTCCTGTGAGAGTCAGAAAAGCGCCAGGCTATATGCTCTCTACGAAAAGCTCAAATACCTTTTTGCTCGAATACAGTGCCTGTGGCACTACCTTGCTAAGAACAGCGTCATACATTTCAGTGCTATTCTTGAGAAGATCAGCAAGGTACTCCGCGGAAAAGAGCGCGTTTTCCCTGGCCAACAGGCTCACCTCGTTCTGACCTGTCGGGCCCTCACAAGGGGTGCGCATGTGGGCCGCAGCCGCGCGTTCGGCATACTCCTCAAAATACCGATGACCCATCAGTAACTGTGGGATTGTATGGAAGGGAACGCATAAGTCCTGGACCAGGTGCATGGCTGCCCCCAGGTAGAACGCTGCCTCTGCCCTGTTACGCTGCTGCCACAGCTTTCTGGCCGCTTCGAAGTAGAAAGAACACTCCTTGACGGCATTGGAGAATAACCACATGCCCCGCTGTTGTGTGGGGTGATAATAGTGGTTGCAGTTCTTCCAGTCAGTATCCGCCCAGAGTACCCCGTGGCTGAGAGAAGACCAGTAAGGTAAGAAAACATCTCCCAGTGATCTGTTAGCATCACCAAGATCCTGCAAAGCCTGCCCCAGTAACAGAACATGGGTAGTGCCCGGCCGATCCAACTTCTGTTGCATAAATGAGAAGGCACGCAAAGCGGTTATCGCAAGCGGAGCTGCAGAGCTACTTCTGTTAATGCTATGCATTTAACAGAAGTCCTCATGAAGAGCAACTAGATCGAAATAACAGGAACCCGGCAATAAGGTTTCGGGATCTGGATAGAACAAAGCATAAGTGTTCAAGTATCGGCCTGCGGCAGTCAACAGAGAAGCTATGGCGTCTGAAAGCATCCTTTCACACCTCCCAAAGCCATAATACTGCGGGCAGGTTAAGCACCCATAAAGGGCTTGTTAAGGATGAGTAAACAATACACTTTTACATAATCTTAATGCTTCCATCAATTAGCGTTAAAGACGAGGCTGTACCATAACGGCAGAGCCAAACAAGAATGAAGGGACGGAATCCAGTTTGACAGGACGTCGCGTTCTGATTCTTTCCGAGCCATTTGGCATGGGTCACACTGCAGTTGCCAAAGCTCTGCGAACCTATCTTCTCATGGGAGACCCAAATTGCCAGGTTGAGATAATGGAAACATCCACACACCTAAGCCCGAAGGTCGCCTTACTGTTAGGCAGCCTCTACTTAACCTTTATTACTAGGGCTCCTGTGCTATGGGGGTACCTCTATGCAACCTCCCGCCAGCAGGCCGGATGGATGCCCATATGGCACTTGCTGCACGTGCTTATATACAAAGAAATGGCCACAATACTGGGCAACCTGCAACCCGATGTCGTTGTATGTACGCACCCTTTCCCCAGCGCCATCGTCTCCCGCTTGAAGCTTGGCGGCTTCACTTCCGCCCCACTCTTCACCGTGGTTACGGACTATTGTACACACGCCTCCTGGCGTAGCAGTGCAGTGGACGGATACTTGCTCCCTACCGAAAGTGTCCGTCTGCTTATGCAAAAATCCGGTGTCCCCGCTAATCGCATGATGGTCACCGGCATACCGATACAGCCAAAGTTCCATGCGCACAAGGATAAGCGTGACGCAAGGAGCTCGCTTGGCGTACTGGACAGGCCTACAATACTCGTGATGGGGGGCGGCCTCGGGCTCGGCTTTCAGATAGAAGATCTGGATCGCCTTCTGCGTGACTACCCCGACCTGCAGTTGCTCATTGTTACTGGGACCAATGCCCAGTTGCGCCTTAAGGTTGCTGCACTTCTTGACCATGCTGCAGACCGTATTCATGTTTACGGATATGCTGACAATGTTGATGAACTCATGGACGCCTCCGACATGATAATCACTAAGCCCGGCGCGGTTACATGCACTGAAGCGATGGCGAAGAGACTCCCCATTATCCTCTCCCGACCTTTGCCAGGCCAGGAACAGGACAACTCGCAACACCTCATTAGCCAAGGTTACGCTGTCGACCTGTCCGACCGGCAGGCTCTTGCCGCGTGTCTGGATGACTTGGTGTCAAATGACGGCAGGCTGAAGCGGCACTTCCCCGGCATTTTGGACTGGAGCGAAACATATCTGCCTGAACTTAATCAGTCCATTTCACGCATCCTGGGGCATTGTTGATTATCACGGCAAACTCAGCCACAACCCCCGTAAAGCCTTCCGGCTTCACGGGGGTCGCTTCTCATGGGAAAGATGTTTCTCCTGCTGACATAACCCGTTTTCAGCGCACTAGCTATTCCGGACTGCCGTCAGCAGGTTAGCCAGTTGGCCCCGCAAAGGTCTCATCTATAGCCCGAACACCGAATTGTGCCACCCAATGCGAGTTATAGTACTCCCCGTTCCAGAGGTCGGGTCTGCTCACCTGATAGTCTATAAGATCCACAAAATTATCCCTCAGCTTCAGGTCGTTGACGATCTTGAAGATGTGCCACAGGCAATACGCTCTACTGAAATTGAGCCCGGTTGCATGCCCCGTAAGGGGCTCTGTAATGGGTTCTATGCACAGCTCCTTTGGAAGCCTTTGCGTAATCCATTGACGTACCTCGTGCTCAGGCGCGTCCCATATCTGCGATACTGCTGCCAGCCGCATCAGAGCGGGAGGGAAGAACTGCAACTGCGTAAGCTGGGTGTCCACCTCAACAGGCCATAGGGCGTCAAGCTCTTCATCCTTCAGGGTTGCCATCATTCTCTTTTGTACGTACGCCTTCAATTCGGCATCTTCAGTATGCACAGCCCACAGTTGCAGGTTGATTAGCGCCCATGACAGATTGCGGTAGGAGTCTGCCAGAACCATGGCCCGCGCTTCATCCGCCGTCAGGTTATCCATCCATTGCCTGATGCCTGACACCGATTCACAGGCCAGGGGGCGCATGTCCAGTGTCCTGGTCAGGCGTTCCCGTTCTCTTACCAGCAACAGCATCCAGGCAAATCCGTAGGGGATCTCCCTGTTCTGTACTGCTTCGCTGCGCATGTATTCGAGTTCCTGCTGCACCAGTTCGCCCAATCGCTCGGGCTTTATCTTTGTGTCAATGACTTTCATGTACATGGAATCTCGCGTTTCCCTGACAAACACGTGCAGTGAATAGGCCGCATGCACGGCTGAATGCCAGTCCCACGAGCCATTAAACATCGGGCTGTCTGCATCCACCGTGTCGCATTGCTGAAAGCCGTGCATCACCGGCGGTGCCAGGGTCTTGAGAAGCTCTGTTCTTCTACTTAGAAACTTATCCCAATCTCTCATTGCGCTGTCCACTGACTGAAGAACCACCTTTCTGCTCAAGTTCTCATGCGGTCAAATATCTTTCGGTCTCTTCACCAACTCTTCTGCACCACGCTGCCCATTGGCGGAATGAAGCTGAGGAGGAACGGAGTACACAAACGAGACTGCTGTACGTCACTATGGAATCGAGATGATTACGGTGTGTGTTTCATCCCACTCCACTTCAAAGCCAAGATGCTCACTGACGAAGCGCAGAGGAATCATCGTTCTTCCAGGAGCCAGCTCCGGGGCCATGAGAGAACCACTGGTACCCCTTATTGGCGTCAGGACACCATTGATATAAGCATCGCTGGAGCCTATCGTTACTTGCACCGTTTTACCGAGATAGTGCAGCGTTGCTGTTGACGATTCCTGATGCCATTCGAGCTCAGCACCCAGCGCCTCCAACATGCGCACCGGCATAAAGGTATCGTTCCCCTTGTAATAGCACGCCGCCATAGTTGTATGCGCCCCGTCCTGTCTGTAGCCTTCCGTCCCTACAACTGTAACCAGCGGCCCCTTCAGTAACTCTATCAGGGTGAAGCTACTGAACTTGTCTACAAGGAAGCTGACCGCCCTCAGAACCGGCGGGGATTCGAGCTCATCAATGTCAAACTCCAGGCCCGATATGAAACCACGTTCTCCATCACTATGAATGGCAAATATCCGCAGACGTCCTAGCAGACTCTCCTGCTCAAACACCGTGACGGGAAGCTCCAGAGAAAGGGGCACAGACACACGAGTCAGTCCGCTTACTGATGTGTTAATAGTAACCGCGGGAGCCACAGCCCTTACACTGGACGGGAACTCAACGGCCGGCATAGTGGAATCGTGGCGACTCAAGGCTATCGTTAAAGGGTTCCCCTGCTCCGCCAGAAGCAAGACCAGTTCCGCGGGCAGTGTCAGACTAGCCGCAGGGGTTGTTATTGTAAGGGTCATGCCCATTCCCTCTGCCACCGCACTCAAAACCGACAGCGGTACTGAAATAGTCACTCTTGAAGTCTGTGGTTGCCATTCTCCCCCACCAAGGTTCAGGTGAACACCCGTCACACCCTGGATAGCTGCCCCGCGAATGTACGCAGCTGCTTCGACTCCCACCTGGTACAGCTCTTCCTCTATGTTCCCGTCTTCATCGCGTATCACTTCCGGTTCTTCCATAACAATCTCTGCCCTGCCCATGTCATCTTTTTCTATGTCCGGCTGAGGTGGCGGCGAGGTTGTGATATCTTCCTGCACAACAGACGGCAGGCGGGTCGCGATAATGGTATATGTATGAACGACTATGCTGTCTTCTGCGGTAACTGCTATGGTAATGACCCTGGAGCCCACTGGCAGGGAGACGGTCGCCTGGTTCCCAGACAGCGAAACGTTATTGACCATGATGTTGGCTTCGCTGCTCTCTGCTACAGCCCGGACCGTGATGCTACTTGTGCTATAAGGCACCACAGCTTCATAGCTGTGCACTGCAGAACTGAAGACTGGCCACAAACTAGTGCTCCCAAGTGAGAGCTCGCTGAGTCGTGCATTTGTACTAAGAATTGCTAACTGGCCTGGAGAGAAGTCGATGGCGTAGTTTACTGACACCAATCCCATCGGGATAATCGCATAACTGCCTGTACTCTCGCCGGGCTCCCGGTGGAACTCCAGTTCGCCGCCAAGCGAAGACTCGTCTTCACCCGGAACCAGGCCGAAGTACTTTACCGTAAAAATGGGGTCGGGAGATCCTTCAGATTTGGACTTGTCCTCCGCGACTACGTTCAATGCTCTTGCATAAATACTAGCATTTGTTGTCGGCGCGCCCTCCAGTGACAGATCGTAATTGCTCGCTTTGGCACCAACCAAACCAGAGGCACCCGTCAGGCTTACCGTCACGCCGGAATCCGCTCGGGCATCGGCAAACACCGCGACAGGAACCAGGACAACCTCATCGCCATCTACTATGTCCAGTAGCGTCAGACTACTCGTATCCACTGTTGCATCAACGGTGCCGTCGTAAACCTTGTTGTGTACAGTAAATGCCCCAGCTATGGTCAAGGTTCGTGCCATTATATCCGCTCTGCCAGACGGTGCGTCGGCCAGAGCCAGATTGTAGTTGTCTGCGCAGTCTCCCAAGAGAGAAGAGGCCGAGGTCAAAATCACGACTTTGTTAGAGCCAGCCGACGCATCAGCGAAAGCTATTACGGGCATTAAGGCGACGTCGTCAGTGCCTATTGCACCTGTGAGAGCCAAAGTATTCGTGACAACCGTGACATGATCGGTCCCATCGTAGACCTTGTCTTCTACCGCAAATGTTCCTGTCACTTGCAGCGTCCTTGGCGTTATATTTGCAGTGCAAGAGGGAGAGTCGGTAAGGGACAACGCGTAGTTGTCTGCGTGTGCACCGTACAGGAATGATGAATCAGACAGTCGCACGGTTTTGTCATCGCCCGCAGCAGCATCGAAAAAAGACAAAACAGGATTCAGGGCTACATCATCTGCACTAACAACCCCGACCAGCGTCAACAGATTCACGTCGGGAGTCGCATCATTGGTGCCGTCATACGCTCTCGGCAGAGCAGTAAACTCTCCGGCTACGAAAAGCGTCCTGGGTGTGATCGTCAGTTCTGCCGCGACAAAGGTGATATCATAACTATCGCCTGCGCTTAAGCTTCCCTGGAGAATCTCATAGTAGCCCGTGCGCTCGCCCGGAGCTCTGGCCAGGGCTCCAGTCAGCCCATCTTCACTTGCCAGTGTTCCCTCAGTAATGTGATACTGCAACTGCGGATCCACTTCGCCATAAACCTTTGTCAGATCAACGGCAGCAATGGTGATAGGTCTAACCCAAATGTTCGCGGTGGTGACAGGTGCGCCGTCCAGGGAAAGGGTATAGCAGACTGCGCTGGCGCCATTTAAGAAAGATTCTTCCGTCAAGCTCACGGTTATGCCCATGCCTGCGGCGACTCCATCAAACGCCGCCACAGCATTCAGGATGACTTCATCATCCTCTACTATGCCAACCAGGATCAAGTCGTTAACCAGCACATTAGCATCCCTGGTACTATCGTAGACTTTGTCCTCCACAGTGAAACTTCCCGCCACAGTCAGTGATTTCGGCAGGAAATCAACCACAAGATTGCGGCCGGAGACCTGTGGATTCGCGCTGCCTTTGCTAGCTACAACTGTCAAGGCAACAGTCTTGCTGGGCTGGGGGTAGATAGGGCGTGTTACTTCACCAGTGCCTGGGTCAAGGCATCCGTCATCAGGCTCCACGCTCCAGGCCAATGCACTGCCCTTGGGTCCCACATCCGGCAGCTGCAAATCACCCGTAACGTGACCCTCTCCTATGTTGTTGCCCCCAATCACATCCCATGTGAGGCTATATATGTCATAGGTTATCTCCTCATCCTCTGTCCAGGGTTGCCACTGTAATGTGGGGTATGATACTTTATCCCCGATCTTCCAGGTGTTCACGAAGTCCCAGTCCGTGAAAGTTGCAATCTGTTTCATCTCGGCAGTGGTCTTGCCAAATCCTTTGCCTGTATCACTTCGACCCGAGGTATTTCTGTCGTAATAGGAACTAACGACTGCACCACTATTCATACCCACAAGTCCTCCTGCGTACACCGTTCCGCCACCAGAACCTATAACAGACGCGACGCTATAGGAATGAAGCACTGTGCCGCCATTTGAGCCAACCATACCTCCTATAAAGGCGCGGTGCTGGCGCTGCCTATAACAGCGCCCTGAACAAAACTATTTTCAATGGTACCGGAATTGCTGTAGACCAGCCCCCCTGCATATGCCGCCGTCGTTGTGTGTACATAGACTGTGCCATTAGCAATACTATTTTGAATGGTGCCAGAATTGGTGTAGAACAGTCCCCCTGCATGCACGGCCGTAGTTGCGTGGACATCAATGGAAAATCCGACGTTGCAGTTTGTGATTATCCCCCGGTTATGGGTGGCCAGTGCTCCGGCGTAAATAGAGGTACCTCCTCCACCTGTGACATATAGATTCTCTATGGTTAAGTTGCTTACTGTGCTTGTCGCCTCCAGACTGATAAACAAGCCCATTTGTCCAGAGTTCGATGCTGTGATGGTGATGTTTCGAACCGTGAATCCACCACCATTCAGACTGCCCTTAAGAGACAGTATTGGAATCCAGCTGCTGTAAGACGACATATCTATGTCATTGGCCAGGATAAAGTGTGAATCTCGGTGATTGCGAATTGCATCAAATTGTGCAGGGGTTGCTATTATGTAGGGGTCCTCGACCCCTCCGCTTCCACCGGCAAAAGTGGCCGCGAATGCAGTAGTCAGGAACAAGGACCCCATCAGGCCAATAATCAGTGACACCAGCACGAGGAAGGGGAGTCTTCTCTTCTTGTTGTACACTCATGTCTCTCCTCTCACATTTCGACTCACTTTGCCCTATGTTCGACAGGTATTCGCGCATCCCTGTATGCCTCTGCGATTTTCGCCTTATTCTCCCGAGTACACTGTCGATGGCTACAGACAGTGATTTACCGTTTACCCTTGGGAGCAAAACTCGCGCTAAACGCAACCCCCGCAGGGAACAAAAGCCCTGCGGGGGTGTGTCGACTTCTGTGGCGTCCTATCCTCCATAAACATCTTCTTGCCTGACGACTTGACCCACAAATACCTCCACAACACCTGGGTCAAACTGTGTGCCAGAACACTTCCGCAGTTCGGCAATAGCTTCCTCTTTGCTCAACGAAGGGCGATAGCTTCTTTTACTGGTCATGGCATCATAAGCATCGGCAACAGCAATTATTCTCGCCTCATGAGGTATGGCCTCACCTTTGAGCCCGTTGGGATACCCCGTTCCGTCCCATCGCTCATGATGGCAGAGAACAAACTGCGCTAGCTCTGAAAACTCATTAGTCGAGCTCAGTAACCTCCAGCCTATCTCGGGATGTCTTTCTATGTCCCTTCGTTCATCGGTGGAAAGGCTTCCTGGCTTGTTCAGTATTTTTTCATCTACCCCGATTTTGCCAATATCGTGAATGACGCCAGCTATTCGCATCTGATTGACGGCATTTCTGCCCAGGTTCATCGCCGATGCAATTGCATGGCAAATGCTGCCCACTCTGTGTGAATGCTCAGCCTCCCGGTTGCTCTTCGCGAATAGCGAGTTGATGATTAGATCAATCGTCTTGCTCCTTATGCTGGCACGCTCATAGAGCTTATGTCTGTACATATGGTTCTCGGCGTTTGCCATTATCTCTTCAATGGACTGTCGTTTCTCTGTCTTCGTCTCATAGCCGTAGGAGATAGACAGCTCAATATTGCCAATCATTTCTGCTGCGGCAAATTCCTTCATGCTGTTCGCAATTTGCACTGTTTCTTCTGCCGTGGTCCGCGGCAGCAACACCACGAACTCATCGCCGCCAATCCGGACGCTTATGCCAAGGGGCAATCAATAGTGCCTTATTCGCTTAACTATTCTCAGTACCTGCATCCACCTTGACTGTTTAACTAAGGTATACAGTATGCTTTAGACTGTAAGCCTTCCGGAAGCGCGAGGCAGGAAAGTGATGCGAGAAATTGATAAATACTTACCCAGGCATTAAGATACAGGGAGTAACATTCTTGTAGAGAAGGACGTGATAAATAGTGTTACAGAGACTATTACCCAGCAAGGGAAGTCGTCTATGGTTCATCATAGCGGCTGTGGCAGCCATGCTTTCCGCAGCCGTAGTCGCCATAGGAACACGCTTGATCATCGGAGCCCCGGCAGCTGGGGCAAATGGCCCATTGCAAGCCTTCTTCGCAGGGTTCGTTATTTTCGGGGCCTACTTGTTAGTGGCAGCGACCGCTGGCTATTTCGGGCTGAAAGCTATGCCCCTGATGATGGGGGCAGGAGTTGTCGTGGGGATTATCGCCATGTTATGGACGCTGAAAAGTCTTGGCAATGAAGGATGGAGTGGAGCCGCTGCTGTAGGGGCACTGATTCAGATGGCTGGCGTTGCTTTCATGGCCTCTATCTTTACCGAAGCAGGGGTCTATATTTGGAAGCTCGTCGAAAACAAGAGATCAAAGGGCTAGCCAGATCTCATTTTTGGGTTCATTCTGCAGATACCCACATCGCACCTGATGACTGTCGTACCCTGGCAGTTCCTCGGGACCTCGCATTTCTTCCCGCCTCGGTCTCAGCGAAACGTAGACCTCAAGTATTCTTCCGACAGGACAAGAATTGCTGAGAGACTCCCCTCTGATTATCTGGCGAAGGCCCGGGGGTTCCCGGAGCAAATTAGTCCCCGCAAAGCTGTAAAGCCTTGCGGGGACTAACTTGCTATAGTGCGCCATCAGGAACTCGAACCGAGGGGCCCTTCACCCTCGACCAAAACCAATCACCAATGGCTATTCCAGATACTCGTAGATATACTTGACGCCCCCAATCCTCCCCTGGTTGCTTACCACAACAAACAGCACCTTCTGCTCCTTGTCTTTGCCTGGGCCGAAAACCCCGCTTACCTCCAGGGTAGCTGACGATAGAATGATCTTTCCTTCGCTGATGGTTGCCCGGCAGACGGAATCACCATCAACACTTTCCAAAACGCCGGCAGTGGCGTTGCCAAACGGCGTTGTGATATTTCCTATATAAGCCCACACCGCGACGCCGCTCTGGTTCGTTCCACCACCGCCTGATTCAACAGGTGTAAGTCTCTGAAAATGATCAATACTGGCGTTCAATGTGAGCTTAACTTTCTCATTTGGCAGATAGGCTCCGTCATCAAGCGCCACAGACCAGCCGCCGCTGGTGTCGATCAGCTCAGTCAAATAGACCTTTTTGATGCCGTCATAAGCGACACGTGTATATTTGCACCCGATTGAACCGTCCGCATACTCAAATGTGTATCTCCTGTTGTCCTTGTCATCTCCAGACTGATACTCCTGTGGTATGACGCTTTCTGTCCTGATCAGTTCCCAGAATCCCCGGACCGCCGATGGGAGAGGCCCAACTGCCTCCTGGTCTGCGGCAACATCCATATCCAGGGCGCTAACCAGTCGGACGAGATCGTCTTTGCTAAAATTGAACTCGTTAAAATTGGCGGTGTTTCTCTTCCAGTCGTCAAATATATCCAACAGCTCTTCAGCCCTTACAGTCGTGATCCTTCGCATGAAATCTACTTTCTGATCCCCCAGCATTTCCTGCAGATCGTTGTTCACGAGATTGCTGATATTCTTTATTCTTGCGTTGTCGAGGCCACTGCTATTGCCATCAGCCAGAATGTTGTTGATCATCCCGATCATCATGGAATAGCCGGCATCATCAGTAAGCAGTGCATATAAGTCCAGAGAGCGCTGTCCAAGACTAATCCGGTCGATTACGGATTGCCTGTCTAGCCGGGGACTTGAGGCCCTTTCCATTGAAGCGACCTGTTCCTCTATTCTGCTGACTTCCTCTAATACCGCCTGGTCGGGGACCACTTCACTCTGAATCGTTTGCAGGATTCTGCGTCTTGCCGTCCGATTCATGTCGTCATCGCCCTGCAAGGCCCGTGAGTCTTCGTAACTCGCTCTGATATTTTTTGTCACATTGGTGTCTAGCAGTAAGTCCTCCAAAAAGAGATTCTCTATTTCCCGGGCACGCTCTACATCTGACAAATTCCACTCACGATCTATTACTCTCAACTGCAGATCAACTAACAGCGACATCGCGATGGCGCTTGTATAGTAACGATCATAGTCGCTTTCGGCGACAGGTGACATGGAGTAAGAGAGCAGCACAGTCTTCATCTGCGGGGCCTGCCCGGACACCACTTCATCCTCCGGTATATCCATAATGACCGGAAACCTTCGAGGTGCCTGCAAGATTTCATTGTACACATCAATAATTTCCGCCAGGGATTCCTTCCTCTGTGGATCAAGGAGCCCCAGACGTTTCTGGATCTGCTGCATATGATACTCACTGAAATGGTAATCCGCCGACAGTATATAGGCATATATTTCCGCCGTGCGGTGGTAACCCTTAAGAAGTTGTCTAAAAGGCTCGGCGATGTCTCCTGAGAAGATAATCACGGCGGACTCCAGAAACTCACTGGCGCGGTCCGGGTTGGTCTTTTCGAGCAATGCAAATACGGCTTCCGTGCTACCCATCAACCATGACAGGTAATCTTGCTGATCGTTGACAAGCTGAGATACTGTTCCCAGGAGGTGCATGTCTAGCGCCGCTTTGTTGACATCATCCTGTGGGTCTGTCAAAAGGATGCTATCGATCTGTGCCGCACAAGAGCTTATGGCGATGTCGTACACCAAGATACCTTGTGTGATCTCAAATATTGTGTCGGCTGAACTTGAGGCGACTTTGTCCAAAGACTCAAGCAGCAGATTCCTATATTGCTCCAGAGCACTTGAGACGACCGAGGCGTCCGCTACGACTGACAATATACTTTCGCGCAGCAAACGGACTGAGGTCTTTCTCATTTCCGTGTACCCGGAGTCTTGCGGATCGCTGCTGTTCAGGGTATAGAAGATACCCCCCATGATCTGGCCAACATATTCCCGTTCATGATCAGGGGCGTCTGTGTCCACCGGAACACCGGGTCCTGGGTTCTCCGGAACAACTGCCGGTACATCAGAAGACGGAGGCTTGGGGGCAGGGCTGCAGCCGCTCAGAAGGATCAAAACTGCAATCATCAGCGACAGAATTCTCCTGGCTTGTGTTCTCACAACGTTATCCTCCCAACCCGAACTTGTATGCCACAGCTTTGTCTTCCTATGTCAGCATCAGCTGCTATTGCTGTTTCCTGCGGCAACAACGCATAAACCCGATTCTTCAAAAAGAACCGAGCCTAAACTTGAACCGTTGCTATTGTTAACTTGCGCTTACTTCATCAGGGCTTCGCTGTCCTATTTCGGTGCCACAAGGAAGTATCCTCCTTGCGGGCAGGTCCATATTTCATGTCCTTGTCCCTGCTCCAAAACAACTGTATTTGCATCTCCAGGTTCTACAGATACACAAAATCCTTTACACTCCCCTCATCTGGCTTACTCTTTTTCAACCGACCTCAAATAGTGTATCGCTTGTCTGCTAAACATCTGCTAAACCATACAGAACCCTTCGCTGTTTCTCACCGCTCAGGTGCCCTGGAGATACTCCATCAGGGGCAAACGGGGTGCACTTTCAGATGATCCGTTCTATGCTGTCTTAGAATGATCTTACCCCCCGACAGAAGTACCTGTCCCCTTTGTCCCTTACAACTGCTGAAGCAGCTTCTCCACGCCTTCAACCCAACCCAGTATTACTTCGTCATACTCCTTGGCCTTGGTCGGATTGCGCTCATAACCTTTAGCCATCTCACGCATGTTCCCATAGTAAGCTCTGAGTTTCTCCAACTCGGGGGTGTATTTCCTGACGGATCCTCCCCCCTGCCTGAGCTCCTCCTCCAGTGACACCAGCGTCTGCAAGAAAACCTCTGGAGGAGCACCAAGACGCTTCTTGAAATCACGCATCATCCATTGCCTTTCAAAGATGTTACGCTTCTGCCATCCTTCGACCTGTTCGGCAAGTGTGTTTTTGACGTCTCGCAACAACGGGAGTACCAGGGCAGCCTCATGGCCTGCGGTCTCTTCGGAATCCTGTGATGCATCTTCCAGCACTATCCCGGCATCCTGCAAGGCCTGTATGGAACCTATCTCCGTGCCCCGGTACTTGTCCGCTAGCGCCACCGCGACGGCAAAACCCGCGCCTGCCGCCTCCACCGACAGCATGTGGTGACGGTTCATCTCATAGAACTGCTCCACAGTCATCCCGTAAAGCGGAGCCACCTTGTGTATTGCGTCATCTGCGGTGTCAGTCTTAACAATTCCGGGGCCGATTGTGAACACAGAAACTCCTGTGTTTTCGATCTCGGCAGCAAGGGTGTTCCCAAGCTCAACCTGAGCCGTCTTGAACACCTCGTACCCACCTAGATAGGGGGCCGCTCCCGATGATGACACAAAGACTACCGCTCCCTCGTTACGATGTAACATATCCGGAAGAAAAACTCTGGTCATCAGTACTGGACCGCGCAGGTTCACGGCATAGCTTCTGTCCCACACGTCAACAGATATGTCATGGACAGCACCGGTCACCGCTACGGTGGCATTGTTCACGACACAGTAAGCCGAACCGAAGGTCTGCACCGTGAAATCCCTCAGTTGCCTCACACTCTCCTGATCACCAACATCAGTCTGAAAGAAAGCGATGTTGTCAGGGCCAAACTCTTCGGTCAGAAGCCTCCCGGCATTTGTGCCCTTCACAGCGTCCACTTCTGCAATGACAACCTTTGCGCCAAGCCATAACAAGGATCTGGCTGCCTCAAATCCTATACCTCCCCCAGCGCCAGTAACCACGACTACCTTACCCGTCAGACATCCCTTAATGAGATTCCCCCGAGTTATTAGCATATTAGACCCCCCCTTATTCCTGCCACGCGCACGAAATCAGTCATTCAGGAACCTCAGTACCTGGTAATTAAACTGCTTGTACTCAAAGGCTCCGTGCCCAAGTCCATGGGTTACATGGAGTCTGCTTTGAGGTATTCTGCTCGCTATCTCTTCGCTTGCAGTGTGGCCGACCACCTGATCACTGTCATCACCGATAACGAGAGTAAAGCTCTGTACTCTGTCCAGCTCATCGAAGGCGTTGTGGCCCAGGCACGCCTTCGCCTGGATGATAAATCTGCTGAGGCTCCTTGGTCGCCCTACCTTGCGAAGGATAAAGTAGAACGGCCTGTATTTCTTCACCTTGTCTTCCGCATACGTTTTCTCCAGCGAATCAACAAACAGAGCACCATAGTCTTCAGTCTCAGCCATGGTTATCCAGGAGCTTACGACCCGGTGTATGGTCTCGTTCTGCCTCGCAAGGGATACACCGATAATCAGCCTGTCAACGACTTCCGGATAATCAATGGCAAGATACTGGGCAATCATACCCCCTTGTGACAGTCCCATCACGTGGGCCTTCTTGATGCCTGCGGCATCCATTGCTATTTTCAGGTCTCTCGCCATCTCCCTCGTTGAGTATCCTTCTTGAAGCTGGTTCTTTCGGCTGAAGAAGTGAACTCTATAGTTTCTTGCATAGTCCTTATACATGAAAGCAAGAGGCAGTGCTGTCCCTTTGACAGTCCGGAGACCGTCCCCCAAACCAGGAATAATAACCAGATGCGTTTCACCTCGGCCAAATACAACATAGTCCATATCTGTGTCTCCGACTCTCAGGTTGTCACTCTTTGTGCCAAATAACATTGAAAGACCCTCCATTTATGTAGATATGCCTTGCCTAATAATCTTCAGGTACTGCCGCATGCCGTCTATATAGGCCTCTCTGATGCCTTCAATGTCGTCACTGACATCGTTTCTTCTGGTGAACTCAGCATTGTATCCTTCGAGAACCCATTTGACTACATTGACGACCTTATCCTTGTCACCTATCAGTCCTTCTGTATACGAGTTATGCATTAAAACGTGATACATGGAGTCTCCCGCCAACTTGTATCTCTCAACGGCCTTCAGGTACAGGCTTGAGCTGTCGTTAACAAAGGCCCTTTTCAGCAACTGATATTTGTCCGGGTTCTTCATGTGCCAACTGAACTCCACTTCGGCGTACCGGACAAGTATGTCAAACAGGTCGCCCTTAAGCTTTACTACATCCGAACTCAAGTCCTCAAACAGATCAGCTACAACGGTATCAAGGATGTAAAAATAGAAATCCTCCTTGTTATCGAAATACTTGAAGAGGCTTCCCTTGCTAATCCCCGCTGCTCTAACCATACTGTTCGTTGACGCTTCGTTATACGTGTTTCTGGCAAACTCTCGCAGTCCGGCTTCAATAACACGAGTTCTCTTGTCTTCTTCCAACTCGAGAAACAACTGTCTAGGCATCTTCCCACCTCCGTGACCATGTGGTCATCACTATTGCAAAAGTTTAGTGACCATGCGGTCACTAAACTCATTCTATATCGCGCTTCTTGCCCTGTCAACACTAATGTGCAGTCTATCGCCTCTCCATTAATGACTCGCGGCTAGTTCAACCTGGATTCTGCCGATTTCTCTCACGGCCACCACTTGGGAGTGTGCCCCGCTGCTATAACTATGCGCTCGTCGCTGTCGCGAACCCAGAGTATAACCTTGCCTTCCTCACTGTAGAGTCGGTATTTTCCGTCAGCGGAAACGGGCTGCGCTGAGGACACATGACGGAAGAGGGTATTACTTGCCTCCTCAGGCGATGCGGTATAGGGATTCTTTTCTTCGGTTACTAGATCAATAGTATAGAGAACCTGGGTTCCTTCCTCCCAATGCCAAAAACTTACCACAACTTCTGTGTTGCTCAGCCATCCCCATGGGGTACAGAACAGCTCATGATCACCCTGGGCTAAAATCCTCGGTGCATCTGGATCTGAAGCACGAACAATCACCGTACTGGTCGAAGCGCCGTCGTGAATCGGCAAACCCGGCGATACAGGTTCTGCCACACCTATGGCTAAATATTGTTCATCCGGAGACCAGTACGCCGTCCCCGTAATACCCATGCTGAACATCGATCCGTCTGACACCCGATAGAAGGAGTTGGAGCGCCTGACATCGGTACCGTCATCTATCAGCAGGTATCCACCCAGAGGCGACCATCTGACCATACTCACGGCGTCGCCCTCATAAAGACTTTGGGTCTTGTTCAGTTCGTAATTGTAGAGAAAAGCTTCATCACCCCTTAGATAAGCTATCAGGGGTTTTGCTGGATGAACTTCATATTCGTCATCACTGTACCCAAAATGGGCTCCACCCACCTTGTCTATGAGCTGCAGCTCGCTGCCGTCACTGAAGGTAGCCTTCATTAGCCTGCCCTCATGGGTCAGATAGGTGAAACTGAATGCCACTTCCTTCAGGTCTGTCCTGCCCGCGACTGTCTCAATGAAGAGAGATGTCTGTGGCTCATCAACCGGAGCGGGGTCGGCAACCGGTTCCTGTGCTGGTGGTTCTGGACTCTCACTCACCGGAGGTTCAACCGATACAGGAGTCCGAGGCGTACAGCCCATTAGAATAACTGACATTGCTGCTATGAGAAGAAATACACGACGCAAGTGTTACCCTCCCTTATGAATATATCTTAGAAACTGACATCAATGCTAGACGAGCATTGACTGTTGAATGTTCCCAATAGAGAGCATACCTGAAATCTTTGGCACCTAAGAAAGAGCCGCCGGCTTGACGGCCCTTTCCGGTGTGTTTCAGTCAAAACGCGCAAAAGCGACCACGTCTCCTTTGTCACAGGACCGGAAACCGTTGGCTTCGTAGAACCCGCGGGTTTCGGGGGTATCGTCGGTCAGTAGCACCTTCTGCCGCACATGTTCATAGGCTGCCAGGGCCTTTCGCAGCAGCGCCGTGCCAATACCCCTGCGCTTGTGTGACACCAGTACCAAGATATCCTGAATGTAGAATATGGTCTTTCCGTCTCCCACTATGCGGATCAGGCCTACAAGTTGCGGGCCGTCCCATGCAGTGAAGACCGCCAGCGAGTTCGCCAGAGCCTGCATCAGTCCAGGCATATCCTGAGTGTACACAGCCCAGCCTGCGTCTTCGTACAGCGTCTTTACTGCTGCTTCAGGAAGGTCGCTTCCTCGATTGATTACAATGGTCATGTGACTCAACTCCACTTACTAATTATCCTAAGGCGCAAGAGCATCTTCTTAACCCTTTGAGCTCGTACAGAATCCTGCTAGAGCATCAGCCCCGCCGACAGCCGGACAGCCTTGGCGTGATTCTGAGCAATAATGGCGTTGTTGGCTTCATTCATTTCGCTACCGATGTTCAGTCGTGCTGCAACTGAAACAAGCAGAGCGGGGAAGCTCAGAATGCGCGCATTCATCATATCAGAGTTAATCATCTTTGGGACCTCCTTTCCCTATTGTGTATTATATGGACCCGGAGGATACTATATAGCAGTTCCTGTGCTGGATAAAGGTAATGAACAGTTGATAGCTGTTTTCTCACGGGCTAGTTACACAGGCCTGCGCTCCCGCTCCTTAGTGAGCGGAGCAGAGACAAGGCCTTGGACCTCACTTCACATATTGGACTTGCGTTGACCTGATAGGTCCTTTATTGCGCATTAAGAAAAACCCCGCAAAAGTGATATGCTCCCCCCTAAG
>DDWC01000256.1 GCA_002345475.1 Firmicutes bacterium UBA2296 | reverse complement strand
CGCCAGCGCCCTGCGCGATTTGGAATTACTTGCGCCCCACGGCATGGGCAACGCTGCCCCTACCTTTGTGTGTCGCGGACTCACCGTGGTGGAAGCCCGCACGGTCGGCATGGGCAACTCTCACCTGCGCCTCACCGCCCGGGACGGCCGCGGCAAGACCCATGCCGCCATAATGTTTGGTGCTGCAGAGCGGCAGAGCGAGGTTATACCAGGAGCAATCATCGACCTGGCTTTCCGGCCGGCCCTGGAGGAGTATAACGGCCGCGAGCAGATCAGCCTGCGCCTGCAGGATTTCCGTCTGCCCGGACGACTGTCTTTTGCGCCCATCACCGAGCAGGGCGGCGGCGCTGTGGGCTATGAGAGCCAGTGGGATTTAGTGTATAATGAAGAATGTATTCGCCGGGCCCTGGCCCCCGATCGCGAGCGCATGGCTGCGTTTTATCGGCTTTTGCGCACCTTGCCGGGCCGGCTCAGCCTTACGTCCTATGCCGCCGACTCCGAACTTCCCCTTCAGGCCGCCTATGCTGCAGCCGCCGCGGCCTTTCGGATTCTCGACGAGCTAGAACTGGTCAGCCACCAGTTTGCCGGTGGCGAGGTTTCTTTCAGACTACTGCCGCCGCCGAAAGAGAAACGCGACATTAGCGAAGCGCCGACATACAAGACGCTGGAGGCCTGGCTTCTGGCGCAAGAGGAGGAATAGCACTGTGAAACATCTGGCCGACAAGATACGCAGCATCCCCGATTTCCCCAAAGAGGGAATACTTTTTCGCGATATCACCACTTTGCTGGTAGAAGGCGACGCCTTGCGTCAGGCCATTGATGGCATGGCCGAGCTGTGCGCCGATCTTGACTTCGACCTGGTGGTCGCTCCCGAAGCCCGGGGATTCATCGTTGGCATGCCCCTGGCCTATAAGCTGGGTAAGGGTTTTGTGCCGGTGCGCAAAGCCGGCAAGCTTCCCGGTCCCACCCGGCGGGCATCCTATCAGCTGGAATATGGCGAGGACCATCTGGAGATTCACGAAGACGCCGTCCGTCCGGGCCAGAAGGTCATCGTGGTGGACGATCTGCTGGCAACAGGAGGCACCATTCAGTCCGCCGTAGATCTGGTGGAAAGTCTGGGAGGCGAGGTGGCAGCGGTGCTGTTTCTCATAGAGCTCAACGACCTGCACGGCCGCGATAGCCTCAAGGGTCACATCGTGCGTTCCCTGATACAGTTTTAAACCCGGCCCGGGTGGGAGCCGCCTGGGTCGTTGCCCATATGGAGGTTAGAACGTGAAGACCGAGTCAGCCACGCTGGAAAAGCTTCTCAGCACACTGAAGGCCTATAGCCCGCAAGCCGATGAGAGCCTGTTGCTGCGGGCTTTTCAGTTTGCCGAAAAGGCCCACACCGGTCAGACCCGCGCCTCCGGTGAAGACTACATAACCCACCCCCTGGAAGTTGCCATGATACTCACCGAGACCCACATGGATATCGAAACCCTGGTGGCCGCTGTGCTGCACGACGTAGTGGAAGACACGCAGATCACCATCAAGGAAATCCGTGACGAGTTCGGCGATAACGTGGCTCGCCTGGTGGACGGAGTTACCAAACTATCCCGACTGGATTTCAAGAACAAGCAGGAACAGCAGGCAGAGAGCCTGCGCAAAATGCTCCTGGCCATGGCCGAAGACGTGCGGGTCATCCTTATCAAGCTGGCCGACCGGCTGCACAATATGCGCACCCTGACTTACCGGCCCCTCATAAAGCGCAAGGCCACCGCTCGCGAGACTTTAGACATATACGCTCCTTTAGCCCACCGCCTCGGTATAAGCCGCATGCAGTGGGAGATGGAGGATCTGGCTTTTAGACATCTCGAACCCGAAGCCTACCGCGACATCGCCGAACGGGTAGCCGCCAAGCGCATAGATCGCGAAAAGGCCATTGCCGCGGCCATCGCTGCGCTGCAACATCAGCTCGCCGAAGTCGAGATCAAAGGCGAGATTTCCGGCCGCCCCAAGCACTTCTACAGCATCTTTCGCAAAATGCAGGCCGGGCGCAGTTTCGAGGATATCTTCGACCTTATCGCTATCCGGGTCATAGTCGACAGCGTCAAGGACTGTTACGGCGTTCTAGGTCTGGCTCACAACGAATGGCGCCCCATTCCGGGGCGCTTTAAGGACTACATCGCCATGCCCAAACCCAACTTCTATCAGTCCCTGCACACCACGGTGGTGGGGGAGAGAGGCGAACCTCTGGAGATTCAGATCCGCACCTGGGAGATGCACCGCATCGCCGAATACGGCGTCGCAGCCCACTGGGCCTACAAAGACGGTGTGCGCCCCGAAAAGTCCTCCACCAATAAACTCACCTGGCTCCGTTCCATACTGGAATGGCAGCAGGATTTGCGCGACCCCGAGGAGTTTGTCGACGGGTTGCGCATGGACCTCTTTTCCGATGAAGTTTTTGTGTTCACTCCTAAGGGAGACATCGTGGACTTGCCCGTGGGCTCTATACCCATAGACTTTGCTTACCGCGTGCATACAGACGTCGGTCACCGTTGTGTCGGCGCCAAGGTCAACGGGCGTATTGTGCCCCTTAACTACGTGCTGAAGAACGGCGACATTGTGGAGATCATCACCACCAAGCAGCCTAACGGCCCCAGCCGCGACTGGGTCAAAATGGTGCGCACCTCCCAGGCGCGCAGCCGCATCAGGCAGTGGTTCAAGAAGGAGCAAAAAGAAGAAAATATCGAAAAGGGCCGCGAAGCCCTGGAACGGGAAATCAAGCGCCTCGGCCATCCCGTGGACGAAGTGCTCAAGGATAAATACCTCGAAGAAGTGGCGGACGGACTCAACTGCCTTTCCGACGAAGACCTGCTGGCCGGCGTCGGCCACGGCGACCACAGCGCCGTCAGCGTCACCAACAAACTCCTGGCTCTATACATAAAGGAGCGAGGCCCCCTCGACAGCGAACTGCTCAGCCTGACCCCACCCGACAAGCCCCCCGCTTCGGCGCAGCACCTTAAGGTATCGGGGCTGGACGGGGCGCTGGTTAAACTGGCTCGCTGCTGTAATCCGCTGCCCGGCGACGAAATCATCGGCTTCATCACCCGGGGCAAGGGTGTATCGGTGCACACCACTAATTGTCCCAACATGCCCTCGCTGATGCAGGAGCGCGAAAGGCTCATCGAAGTTAGCTGGGGTGACGCCAAGGAAGCGCAATACCCTGTGCGCATAGAACTGGTGGGCATGGACCGGCCGGGACTTCTGCAGGATGTCGTACATGTCCTCGGCGAACTGAAAGTGAATATCAGCAATCTGCAGGCCCGCGCCAATCGCGAAAAGGAAGCCATAGTGACCTTTACCCTGGTGGTTAAAGATCTCGGGCATCTGGACCGCGTGTTGCAGCGTCTGCAGAAGATACGCGATCTATACGTAGTCAAGCGCATATCCAGCGCCGGCGGAAAAGGAGAGGATTCTGTTGCGAGCAGTGGTACAACGGGCAAGTAGAGCCAAGGTAACCGTAGATAACCGCATAGTGGGTTGTATCGGGCGTGGACTGGTGGTGCTCCTTGGCGTAACCGAAAGTGACACCGCGGCTGAAGCCGAGTACCTGGCGGACAAAATAGCCGAACTCAGGGTGTTCAGCGATGATGACGGCAAGATGAACCTCTCGCTGGGCGACGTGGGAGGAGCCGTGCTGGCCATCTCACAGTTCACCCTGTACGGAGATTGCCGGCGCGGCAGGCGCCCCAGTTATACCGAAGCCGCCCGCCCGGAAAAGGCCGAGCAGCTCTACGAGCACTTCGTGAGGCGCATTATAGAAAAGGGAATTGCTGCAGAAACAGGCGTATTTGGCGCCATGATGCAGGTAGAACTGGTCAATGACGGTCCGGTCACCCTCATGCTTGACAGCAACAAACTCTTTTGAGGGAGGTGTGACAACCATGCAAATAGCCACATTGCGACTGGGCATACTGCAGACCAACTGCTATGTAGTGTATAACGAGGCCGGAGAGGCTGCGGTAATTGACCCCGGCGGCCGCATCGGCGAACTGGAGGATTATATAACCGACAACGACCTCAAGGTAGAGAAGGTTCTGCTCACCCATGGGCACGCCGATCACATTGCCGGAGCCATGGAAGCGGCCCGGGCCTTTTCCAGTCCTGTCTACATCCACAAGGGCGACCTGCCCTGGCTAACCGGTAAAGACGATCCCATGGCCCGCCATCTGGGTCTTAAAGAGGATATCCTGGCCGATCATTACCTCCTGGAAGGTGACACTCTCTCTCTGGCCGGAACAACCTTTACGGTGCTGCATACTCCGGGGCACACTCCCGGCGGCTGTTGCTTTTACGCGGTGGACGAAGCAGTGCTCTTTTCCGGTGACACCCTTTTCGCCGCTTCCATAGGCCGCAGCGACCTGGCCGGAGGAGACGCGCAGGTGCTGCAGCAGTCCCTCAATCGGCTCAAACTTCTGCCGGACGAGACAACCGTCTATCCCGGGCACGGCCCTTCTACCAGCATCGCTCTGGAAAAGCGACGGAACCGGCTGTGGTAGACAAACCATACGGCACATTAATTGGAGTCCGCCCCGGCAAGCTGGTGGACCAGCTGCTGGAATACGGGCTTTCGCCTAAAGAGATAATTCATCGGCTGGAACTTGAACGCAAGGTGCGCCGCGACCGCGCCGAACTCCTCACCCGGGTGGCGATAAATCAGCGGCGCATAACAGAGCCCCTGCAGGGGCGACGGAATCTGACCTCCCTGTATATCTCTGTGCCCTTTTGTCCCAGCCGGTGCGCTTATTGTTCCTTTGCTTCCCACAGCCTCACTCAGTACGGCGAAAAGGAGCGCGAAGCCTACTTCGCCGGTCTCATCCGGGAGATAGAATTTCTGCGCCAGCAGGCTCTCACCCATGGACTTAAGTTCACCAGTGTTTACATCGGCGGCGGTACGCCAACCACCCTCAGCGCGCCCCAGCTGTCCCAGCTCTCCTGGATCATCAGGGATCTTCCCTGGTGGGAGGGCAGGCGAGAGGTTACCCTGGAGGCGGGGCGTCCCGACACCATCACCGCAGAAAAGCTCGCACCCTTTGCGCCGGACGCCAGGCTGTGCATCAACCCCCAAAGCATGCACAACGAAACCCTGGCCGCCATCGGGCGCGCCCACACCGTAGAGCAGATTAGCGAGAGCTTTGCCCTGGCGCGAGACCTCGGCTACCGGGACATCAACGCAGATCTCATCGTCGGCCTGCCCGGCGAAGGAGTGTCCCACGTTTCCCAAAGCCTGCAGAGCATCCTGGCCTACCGGCCGGAAGGCGTTACTCTGCACATGTTTTCACCCAAGAGAGCGTCTGCTTACAGCAAGGAAGCCGGCTGGGTGCCCATGGGTTCCGCGGAAGCGCTGGATGCCAGCAATATAGCCCACGCCATGCTCAGCGCCGTGGGTATGGAACCCTATTATCTCTATCGGCAAAGAGGCATTTTGGGCGGTCTGGAGAACATCGGTTTTGCCCTGCCTGGCCACGAAAGTCTTTACAACATTATGGTCATCAATGAGCAACGCCTGGTACTGGGCGCCGGAGCCGGCGCCTCCAGCAAGTTCGTCAGCTCCGCCACCCCCTGGGAACACCAGGCCAACCCTAAGGACGCCAGGGTCTATCTGCGGCGGTTACCAGAGCTCATGGCCAGCAAAGAGAGTTTACTGGACAAATGGAGGAATGAACCATGACAAAGCGCGTGTCTGCAGGAAAACTAAACGCCGGTCACGTGGGGGATACAGTCCGCCTCGCGGGCTGGGTCGCCAAGCGACGGGATCTGGGCGGGGTAATTTTTATCGATCTCCGCGACATAAGCGGACTGATTCAGCTATTTTTCGCCCCCGAAAAGAGCGACGTCTTCGCCCTGGCCGAAACCCTGCGGGGTGAGTTCGTCATTGAAGTCACCGGCACTGTCGCGGCCCGTCCTCCCGAGGGAGTAAACCTCCGCATGGCCACCGGCGAGGTAGAGGTACATGTGGACAGTCTGGTTCTGCATAACGAGGCCAAGACACCGCCCTTTTACATTCGGCCCGATGTGGACGCCGACGAGAGCCTGCGCCTTAAATACCGCTATTTGGACCTGCGCCGTCCCGACATGCAGGAAGCTTTGCTGTTGCGTCACAAGGTAGCCCTCAAGGCGCGGGAATATCTGGACAGCCAGGGCTTTGCCGAAATAGAAACGCCCTATCTCACCAAATCCACTCCGGAAGGGGCCAGAGACTACCTGGTGCCCAGTCGCGTCAGCCCCGGCGAGTTTTACGCCCTGCCTCAGTCGCCGCAGCTCTTCAAACAGCTGCTGATGATAGCCGGCTACGACCGCTACTTCCAGCTGGCCCGTTGCTTCCGCGACGAGGACCTGCGCGNNTTCACCCAGATCGACATCGAAATGTCCTTCGTCGCCGAAGAGGACGTCATGGCCCTCACCGAAGGCATGATGCGCCACATCATGGCCGCCGTGAAGGATGTCGACCCGGACACCATGGAGTTCCCCGTTATGGAATACAACGAAGCTATGCTGCGCTACGGCTCCGACAAGCCGGATATTCGCTTTGGCATGGAAATATCCGATATCTCCACCCAGGTGGCCGATAGCGGCTTCAAGGTGTTTGCCGATACCGTCGCCTCCGGTGGCGTGGTACGCGGCCTTAACGCCGCAGGCTGCGGTAGCTTCAGCCGCAAGGACATTGACAACCTGGGTGAAATCGCCGCCAGGTACGGTGCCAAAGGCCTGGCCTGGATCGCCGTAGAAGAAAGTGGCGTGCGCTCACCCATAGCCAAGTTCCTCTCCGCCGAGCACCTTGCCGCCATCCTGGCCGCCTTTAAGGCCAAGCCCGGCGACCTCCTGCTCATGGTGGCCGCCGCCGAACCGGTGGTGTGCGCCTCCCTGGGGGCCCTGCGCCTGCACCTGGGAAGGCAACTTGGTCTGATGACCGACGAGTTTAAGTTCCTCTGGGTGGCGCGTTTCCCCTTGCTGGAATGGAACGAAGAAGACCAGCGTTTTTACGCCGCACATCATCCCTTCACCGCACCCTTGCCGGAAGACGCGCATCTGCTGCAGAGCGAGCCCGGACAGGCCCGCGCCCGAGCCTACGATCTGGTGCTTAACGGTGTCGAACTGGGCGGCGGCAGTATCCGCATCCATCGGCGCGAAGCCCAGCAGGAAATGTTTCGCGTGCTTGGGCTCACTGAAGAGGAAACCAAGGACAAGTTTGGCTTCCTGCTGGAGGCTTTGGAATACGGTACGCCTCCCCACGGTGGCATAGCCCTGGGCCTCGACCGCATGGTTATGCTGCTGGCAGGTCGCGACAGCATCCGCGACTGCATCGCCTTCCCCAAGACCACCAGCGCCTCCTGTCTGATGAGCGGCGCTCCCGGCCCCGTGCCCGAGCGTCTGCTGGCAGAACTTAAGCTCTCACTGCGTCAGCGCTGACATAATATCCCTGTGCTTAGCGGCCAAAACGTGGTATTATTATCACAGAAATATCCTTCACCCTGCACTGTGCGTGAGCACCTGCGGTTTTGTTCCAACACTTAGAATTTGGGGGCCTAGTCCAGTCAAGACGTGGAAGCCGCTTCGGCGGAATCGCTGAATGGTTGGCGAAGCCACCACCCTGCGAGAGCAGGTTCAAAACACAGGGCCACGGCAGGGCGGGGAGGATATTGGGAGCGAGGCGCAGGCCTTGCTTCTTTTCGTAAGGGGTGACATTATGCGTCAATTGGGACAAGTGCTTTCAGTGGATGGCGATTTAGCAGAGGTCAAGGTTGTTCAGCATTCCGCCTGTGCCTCCTGCACCCATAAGTGCGGACTTGAGCACGAAATAAAGGATGTCTATGTCGCGGCGGAGAATCGTATAAAGGCAGAAACAGGAGAGACCGTAGTGCTGGAGCTTAGTCACGTTTTCGTGCTCAAAGCAGCTTTCTGGGCCTACGTTTTCCCCCTTGTTTTCCTGTTGCTCGGTATCGCCGTCGGTGTCTTTGTCCTGCAAAGTGAGTCCCAGGCCCTGCTACTTGGCCTCGCGCTGATGGCTCTGTCCTACGCCTTCACCCGCTTTGTGCTGGAACCGCGCTTTAAAGCGCGGGAGCAATATCGGTTAGTCATTGTCGGCCGGGCCGACAGTTTAGATTGTTTGGGAGGTAATTAGAAATGTCAGAACACGTAACAACCATCGATGTCAACAACTACAAAAAAGAGGTACTCGAGGCCAAGGAGCCGGTGCTCCTGGACGTATGGGCAGCGTGGTGCGGCCCCTGCAAAATGATAGCCCCTATCGTGGAGCAGATTGCCGTGGAGAACGCCGGCAAGATCAAAGTGGCCAAGCTTAACTCCGACGAGAACATGTCCCTGGCCGTGGAGCTTGGGGTCATGAGCCTGCCGACCCTTATTCTTTTTAAGAACGGCAAGGAAGCCACCCGCCTGATGGGCGCTATGCCAAAGCCGGCCATCATGGCCCGCCTGGCTCCCTACCTTTAGAGGCAGCGAGAAATGAAAACTATAGACCTGCGCAGTGACACACTTACCAAGCCTACCCCGGCCATGCGCGAGGCTATGTATCGCGCCGAAGTAGGAGACGACGTTTATGGCGAAGACGTCACGGTCAACCTGCTGGAGAAGCGGGCCGCCGAAATATTTGGCAAAGAAGCCGCGCTTTATGTCACCAGCGGTACCCAGGGCAATCTTCTGGCGTTGCTTTCGCACTGTAAGCGGGGTGACGAGATAATCATGGAAGCCGAATCCCACATCTTTATGTACGAAGTAGGCGGGATCTCGGCCCTGGGCGGCATGATCCCCCGTCTGGTGCCCGGCATAAAGGGCATACTGAGCGCCGCCACCGTAGAGGC
>DDWC01000077.1 GCA_002345475.1 Firmicutes bacterium UBA2296 | reverse complement strand
TCGCTTTCACTGCCCCCTGGTGGAGGAACGTCCGAGACTATCCTGTCCAGAATCTCGTCCACACCAATACCTTCTTTGGCCGAACAGAGGATGGCACGTTCAGTGTCTATTCCGATCACGTCTTCGATCTCCTTGCGGACCCGCTCCGGGTCCGCTGAAGGAAGATCGATTTTGTTAATGACCGGAATAATGGTCAGATCGTGCTCCAGCGCCAGATACACATTGGCCAGAGTCTGGGCCTCTATGCCCTGCACAGCATCAACGACCAAGAGGGCCCCTTCACAGGCAGCCAAAGACCGGGACACTTCGTAGGAAAAATCCACGTGCCCCGGGGTGTCGATAAGGTTAAGGATGTACTCCTGGCCGTCTGATGCCTTATGGATAAGCCTGACCGCCTGAAGCTTGATGGTTATGCCCCGTTCCCGCTCCAGATCCATATTATCCAGTACCTGCTCAGACATCTCCCGTTCGGAGAGAGTGCCCGTAGCCTGAATAAGCCGATCCGCCAGAGTCGACTTACCATGATCGATATGTGCTATAATGCAAAAGTTACGAATTTTATCCTGCATTTTCTTCTCTCCGTACAAGAAAAATAGCGCAAGTTGGGCGCTTCTCGTAATTATAGCACATCTGCCAGGGCAATTCGAGCCAAGTCTCGCCTCAGGGCCCAAATGAAGTGCCAATAAGGGCAAAGTCCCTTGCAACACTTCTTTCTATCTGCTAATATTTGAAGGACACGCAAGTGTTCCGACAGCTGATAGCGGTGCCCGTCACTGCACCGCGCACGTGTAAACAATAAATAACGGTTTCAAGGAGGTGAGCAAAATGGCCAATACCAAGTCCGCAGAAAAGAGAGCTCGTACATCACTTAAGCGCAATTTACGCAACCGTATGGTTAAGTCCCGAGTTCGCACCTTTGTTCGTTCCTTCACTCAGGAACAGACTCCCGAAACACTCAGGGCTGCCATCAGCGAAATAGATAGAGCCGTGATTAAGGGTGTTATGCACCGCAACACAGCCGCCCGCAAGAAGAGCCGCTTGACTCGGCGCCTTAACGCTCTTACTCAAGCCAAATAGCATCATCCCCGTTCAAAGAGGAGTCCCGCCATCACCCTGGCGGGGCTCCTCTTTATATTTGCGGCATGCTGCAGATGGAACGAAGCAACATCTCCAAGCCTAGTACCGGTTCACGTTTTCCTGTCTTGAGCATCAGATCCAGTTGCAGGCACTCGTCCAGCGACCGCGATAGCGCTTCCGCCTTGTGCTGACGCGCCGTGCCGAGGAGTTTGCTCGCGGGGAAACTGTGTAACCTGTAAGGTTCCCTGCCCAGCGCCTTTATTACTTCAGCCCCTTCTATTCCCGCATCGATGGCCTGCCGGCAAAACAACAAGCCCGAGACGTGGGATGTAAGCCCCGCCAGAACGCGAATAGGCTCGTAGTCATCCTCCCAGAGCACCTGCACCTGCCGTAACGCTCGTCCGTAATCACCCGCGCTCACGGCATCGGTCAGATCCCAAAGCTTTGACTCGGCGCTGCGGGCCACGAGCAAGGAAACATCGCCAGCGCCAATCCTGCCACTATAACCCACGTATGCCGCCAGCTTGGCCACCTCACTTTTGATAAGGCGAAAGACCGGGACCCTGCCGTCCACACCGGCCAGGCTCATCAGCTCATTCACGGCCCCCCGTTCCAGTTCCACGCCGTGTTTTCTGGCCTCGGAGCCGATAATCTCCAGAGCGTCTTCCCGCTTCAAGGCCGGGAACTCATAAACCAAACCGTGCTGCTCCACGTACTTGACCAGCCCGCTGCTCTTAGGCGCTGTCGAGGCCGTCATTATCAGCACTGTTGACTCTGGACAGGACTCCAGCGCCCGAAGCAGGTCTTCCTCGCCCGATGCCCCTCCAGCCTCTGCTCCTTTGCCCTTTGCTTTGCGGGACGGCTGTAGTGACATATCGAATACACTTACCACCCGGCTGGTGGCAAACATGGGCATCGCCTGAAGTGCTTCCGCGAGTTGCGCCGGCTCAATGTCCGACCCGTTCATGCTTTGTGCGTTGAAGTTGCGCAGATCAACATCCTGCTCTGCCAGCACTGCCTCGCGCACCAGCGCTTCGGCCTGAGCGATAAGACCTTCTTCCAGACCGTGCAGCATGTAGAACCGCCTGAACTCACGCGACTTGAGATGCTGCCACAAAGCCCGGTAATTCCCAATTGATGACAACGCCATTCACCCTTCTTCCCGGTAAGGCATACTTACCCAGCAATTCGAACCGCCCCCGTGCAAAGCCATACACCAGCAGGCGTTGCCGTCGGACAACCATCCTCACTGCGCCGACTTCATCAGTGCGCAGCACCCTGGCGCCTGACGACTCCAGTCTCTGCAGCACAGCTGGCGCCGGATGACCGTAACGGTTTGGACCCACCGAGATCACCGCCAGCGCAGGGCTCACCGCAGCGAGAAAGTCCTGTGTGCTGGAAGACGAACTGCCATGGTGAGCCACTTTGAGAACGTCAGCCGGTGGTATGTGGCTTAGCAACAGAGCTTCTCCTTCACGCTCCAGGTCGGCTGCCATTATCACTCTTAGCGTACCACAAGTGACCAGCATCGCGGCAGAGCGATTATTCAGGGACATGCCTTCGTGCTCGTTCATCAGGAGCCTGATACTATAGCCCCTACCCTGGATATGCATCCCTGTTCTGGCCGTGATAACAGGCGCACCCGGGTTCATCCGCCTCACCTCGTCCTGGTCCGGCCCGGTAATGACCTGGCCCACCTTAGTCTCCCGCAACAGGCTAGGCAACCCACCAGCGTGATCACTGTGGCTGTGCGTGATGAAGACAAGCTGCAAGCGGTTAACACCCTGGGAGGCCAGATAGGGTAGGACAGTCCGTTGCATGGTCACTTCCTCTGCCGTGTCAACCAGCATATGAACGGACCCGGCCCTTATGTGGATGGCATCAGCATTTCCCACCGACAGAAAGGTGATGCTATGCTCGTTACGTTGCAGCAGTCCGGGAGCAATAACCACCAGTGTGACCGCTGCCAGCAGGGTAGCGTACCGTCCTGCTCGTCCCACCCCTAGCTTTGGCAGGGCGAGCAGTGTTACATAGTACGGCAACAGCAGAAACCACGGTGCTGCTACAGTGTTCAGAGTTGACCCCGGCAAGGCGGCTACGAGAGACGTAATGTACTGAAACGGTAAGGTCACCAACGAAAACAGTCCACCTACGGCGATCCCAGCCCAGGGCAGGGAACCGAGCAGGGCTGTCAGTAGCGACAGGACCAGCAACATCGGGGCCAGCGGAATGAGCAGAAGGCTGCTTAACAAACCGTAGAGCGGTACAGCAGAAAAATGTATAGCCACGATGGGCAAAGTCGCAATCTGTGCCGCCAGACTGGCGCAAAATAGCGAGACTACTCCACCCAGAAGCGAGCCGCGCAAAGGGCGTGCCAGAGTCGGGCTCAGGTGCATGATGCCCGCCGCCGCGACAAAGGACAACTGGAATCCGGGATCAGTCAGTGACAGAGGCGCGTAGGCTACCAGCATGGCCGCCACAAAAGCGATGGTTGTGGGCCAGTGCTGCCTGCGCAGAGCCAGCGCTGCCAGCGACACCAGCGCAAAGGTGAGGGCCGCCCGCCAGGCTGACAGACTGTGGCCAATAGTAAGGGCATAAAACACGACGACAACTGTGGCCGCCAGGGATGCCGGTTGCATGCCGAAACGCCGCCGCATGAGAAAGAAGACTGCGCCCCCGACTATGGAAACGTGCAGACCCGATACCGCCAGCAAATGGCTGGCTCCTGCTTTTCGCCAGTTGTCCCTCATGGCACCAGTCAACAGGCGTCTGTCCCCCAGAACGAGAGCGTGGGCCAGTGCCCTCTGAGGCTCGGCCAGAACGCGCAGTGAATCTGACAGGAACATCCTCACCCTGTCCATTGTCCCGAGACGATAGCGGGCGACTGTCTCCACGGAATCGGCGAAAACTACCGCAGCGACTCCCTGTCTCTCCAGCACAGCCTGATAGTCAAGTTCCCCCGGGTTCTTCGCCCGTAACGGGTCGGCGACTGTCCCCGTGAAACTAATTCCCTCGTGCTGATTCCACTGGTTCCTGCTGTAGAGCATCACCACGGCCCCGGAGCCCTCGACGCGCACCTTGCCTTTGAACTGACCGCTACTGGTAATCTCCACAGCGGCAATAGCCCTGCCCCGCCAGGGTCCCTGACCCAGATCGACGCTGCTGTTGCTGGCAACATGACCCCGCCAGGCACCCAGCAAAAAGACCAGCAGGCACAAAGCCAGAATGGGTGCACTGTGGTCTTTGTGGGCGATCCATATCAGGATAAGGCTCGTGATGCCGATGGGCAGCATCGACCAGGGCGCTATGCCCAGTGCTGTGCCCAGAATGAAGGAAAGAGAAAGGCACAGAAGTGTTCGTCTGGCCAAATCAGTTCACACGAATGAAGTCTTTTAAACCCTCGTAGGTCTTGTCGGCGATGCCGGAAACCTTCATGATGTCCTCCGGTCGACGGAAGGGGCCATTGCTGGTGCGGTAAGTGATTATGGCAGCGGCCTTGACAGGACCTATACCTGGCAGGGTCTCCAGTTCCCCCTGCGTCGCCGTGTTGATGTTTACTCTCGTATCCACAATGGCTGATGGGGCAGTGCCCACCGGAGCAATCTCCGTACCCCCAACTGCGGCAGCTGCGGTTTCTTCCACACTGAAGATGTTCAGCTGTTCTCCATCCAGCAGAGGGCGCGCCAGGTTTACCACCGTCAGGTTAGCTTCAGGCAGCGCTCCTCCAGCCATCTCCAGGGCAAAAAAAGCGCGGCTGCCAGAGGGCAAGACATAGACCCCCGGTTTGGCCACCTGACCGCTAACATATACATATATGGATGAGGGGAGCACCGGCTCAGCCGCTTTCTCTGACGGTGGTGCTTCCAGGTAAATGACCTCGGGACTTTGCTGAACCAGGTAATAGAGATAACCGTTTAGCGAAAGGGAAAAAACCAGGGCCAGTCCGGCAGCAACCGTCAGCGACTTCTTCACGAGCACCCCTCCACATCAAATATCTGCCATATAATACGACGTCATCATCCAGAATTCCTCTTGTTTCATAAAACTTTCCTTATGAAAGTTGCGCGATTAGCGCACTGCGCGAACCCGGCAGGAATCATCCGGCAACAGGCGAAGATACATATAACACATCTCGCAGGGAGGAATTTACCGTGCGCATATTGGTAGCAGGAATGAACCACGAAACCCACACTTTTCTGCCGAACATCACACCCCTCAGTCAGTTCTCTACCGCCTACAATGGAGATGTCATAAAGCTGTCGCGGGGAGTCAATACATCCATGGGCGGCTTCATAGACGTCCTGGAAGAGTCCGGCGCAGAGGTGCTTCCCGTACTGATGTCTTACGGCGGTGTCAGCGGCACTGTTGCTGAAAGTGCCTATTCTTTTCTCAAGGAAGAAATCCTCAGCGGGATAGAGCGTCATGCAGGGCAGTTTGACGGAGTGCTGCTGGCGTTGCACGGCGCCATGGTCAGTGAAAGCGTGCAGTCTACCGAAACAGACCTGGTCCACGCGGTCCGTGCACAAATTGGCCCAGGGGTTCCCCTCATGGTCGCTCTGGACCTGCACGGCAATCTGGATCCGGCTATTCTGGATACAGGATGCGGGCTGTTTGGCTACCACGAGAGCCCTCACACTGATGCGGCTGACACTGGACGCAGAGCGGCAAGGACAATGCTCCGCGTACTTAACAGAGGTCTCGTTCCGTACGCCTCAATGACTAAACCAGGGCTGGTCATACCCAGCGTCTTCAGCGCTACCGGTATTTCTCCTGCCAGAGATATCATGGACAGAGTGCGCTACTGGATGACCCAGCCCGGCGTAATAGATGTGTCCTTTTTCTTTGGCTTTGCCTGGTCTGACGTCAGGCAACTGGGGGCATCCGCAGTCGCCGTGGCGACAGACCAAAACCTGGCTCAGCGCATCACAGCAGACCTGTCCCAGCTGGCCTGGTCTCTCCGCAAACCGTTAACCGAGGGCCACGAGATCTACAGCGTCGCCGAAGGAGTATCTCTGGCCATCAGGAGAGCGGGTCAGTCCAGCAAACCGGTGATATTGCTGGATCACTCAGACCGCCTGAACGATACGACCTTCGTCCTGCATGAGCTAATTCGGCAAGGGGCACAGAAAGCCTGTCACCCCTTGCTCTGCGACCCAGAGGCTGCTCTTCTTTGCCAGAAGGCGGGAGCAGGCAGCACCGTGAGGCTTTCCGTAGGGAGCAAGAGCTCTGCAGTAGCTGGCGGCCCGGTAGAGGTTGGGGCCAGGGTGTTGTGGGTCGGAGAAAAGACATATGTGGGCACTGGGCCCATGACCCACGGCAAGGAGATTGACCTTGGCCTTACGGCAGTGGTGCAAGCGGAAGGCGTCTGGCTCCAGATAACCAGTGAAATGCATTCTCTGATCGACACGGACCCAATTACCGAATTTGGCGCCAATCCCAATGACTTCGCGATCATTGTCACTAAGTCCAAGACGCATTTCCGCGCCGTGTACGAAGAAGTGGGCCAGGAAATAATCATCGTTGATGCTCCCGCTTACAGCCCTGTGGACCTCAGCGCCTTCACCTACGTAAATGCGCCACGCAGCCTTTACCCCTTTACCATCACCTAGCTGCGATCTCACTCCCCATCGAGAGGACGACTGGCAAGGCTGCAAAATACCGAAAATTGATACTGTATTTTGCCCCAAATGTTCGGGTTTTGTTGTAAAATAGTAGCTGAATCGCGGCCAGCGGGTTATCTATCTATGCCCGCATCGCCCAAGAAAAGGGGTCGATTCTTATGAACTATGTCAGGCGAATTTTCGTCGAAAAGAAGCCCGGCTTTGACATTTCGGCCAGGCATCTCCTGCAGGACCTGCGGGAGAACCTCAATCTCAACGGGCTGAACTCCGTCAGGGTCATCAACCGATATGACGTTTCCGGGATATCGGCCGAAACCTACGCTCAGGCCAGAATCACCATTTTTGCCGAGCCTAATGTCGATTACATTTACGATGAGGCTTTCCCACTGGACGCTACCTCACGCCTTTTCGCCATAGAATCTCTGCCCGGACAGTATGACCAGCGTGCTGACTCCGCCGCTCAGTGCATTCAGCTCCTCACCCAGGGGGACCGACCCGCGGTCGTGACAGCAAAGTTGATAGTTCTCAGTGGCGAGATTTCCGCCGCCGACTTCGCCGCGGTTAAGTCCTACCTGATAAATCCCGTTGACTCTAGAGAGGCCTCCCTGCACAAGCCTGCCTCTCTCGAAGTAAGCATAGCCATTCCCGACGACGTAGCAGTCCTCGAGGGATTCATTAACATGCCCAGAGAAGAACTGGCGAACTATAAGGACACTGTGGGCATTGTCATGAGTCTGGAGGATTTTGAGTTCTGCCAGACCTACTTCCGCGACACCGAACGCCGTGACCCGACCATAACCGAGATGAAGGCCATCGACACATACTGGTCAGACCACTGCCGCCACACGACTTTTCTTACCGCGATAAAAAACGTGGAAATTGCCGAATCGGCTTTCGCCGCGCCCATCAGACAGGCCTACGACCTCTACCTGGCTGATCGTCGGTTCGTTTACGGAGACAGCGATAGAGATGTTTGCCTTATGGATATCGCCGTTCTGGGTATGAAGAAGCTACGCAAACAGGGCAAGCTTGCCGATCTTGACCTGTCTGACGAGATCAACGCCTGCAGCATCATCGTACAGGCCGATATCGACGGACGTCAGGAAGACTGGCTGGTCATGTTTAAGAACGAAACCCACAACCACCCCACCGAAATTGAGCCCTTTGGCGGCGCCGCAACCTGTCTGGGCGGCGCCATCCGCGATCCTTTGTCAGGACGCGTATACGTTTACCAAGCTATGCGGGTCACAGGCAGCGGCGACCCACGCACCCCGGTATCTCAGACCATACCAGGGAAGTTGCCCCAGCGCAAAATCACTACCGGAGCTGCCGCCGGATACAGTTCCTACGGCAACCAGATAGGCCTGGCCACGGGACAAGTTTCCGAGGTCTACGACGAAGCTTTTGTGGCCAAACGCATGGAAATAGGCGCAGTCATCGGCGCCGCACCCAAGGCAAACGTGGTGCGCAGCAAGCCCGCTGCCGGAGACGCCGTCATCCTGCTCGGCGGACGGACTGGCCGTGACGGCTGCGGCGGGGCTACCGGATCTTCCATAGAACACACCGAAGACTCAATCCTCACCGCAGGGGCAGAAGTGCAAAAAGGAAACGCCCCCACAGAGCGCAAAATACAGCGCCTCTTCCGCGATCCTGCCGTGAGCCGGCTCATCAAAAAGTGCAACGACTTTGGCGCCGGCGGCGTTTCGGTAGCCATAGGTGAACTGGCTGAAGGACTGCTCATTAATCTGGACGCAGTACCCAGGAAGTACGAAGGGCTGGACGGAACGGAACTGGCGATTTCAGAATCTCAGGAGCGCATGGCCGTGGTGGTGGCCCCGGAGGACGTAGCCCGCTTCATAGAGCTGGCGGCAGCCGAAAACCTTGAAGCTGTGCAGGTGGCGACGGTCACAGACAACCGACGGCTGACCATGTACTGGCGAGGCCAGACCATTGTGGATGTCAGCCGCGACTTCCTGGACACCAACGGAGTAAAGCAGAGCACCGAAGTCACAGTGGTGAGTCCCATTGCCACGAACAGCTTTTTTGCGCCAGACGAGTCCACGGCTTCCCAAAGCCTGGTATCCTCCTGGTTGGCACACCTGCGCGATCTCAACGTTTGCAGCCAGCGAGGTATGGTGGAGTGTTTCGACAGTACCGTGGGTGCGGGAACCGTGCTCATGCCCTTTGGCGGAACGTATCAGGCCACTCCCTCTTTAGGCATGGCAGCGAAGCTGCCGGTAGAGGATGGCGACACAACCACCGGGACGCTGATGACTTACGGGTATA
>DDWC01000144.1 GCA_002345475.1 Firmicutes bacterium UBA2296 | reverse complement strand
CTTCCCAGCAACCCTATCATAATTATGCTCTTGTACCCCCTCTGTTGGCCTCGCCTCCCCCAAATGGGAGCTGCAATGACAGTAGCAATGCCCACCAGAGAGAATATTACCCCGGTGACGATGGAAGCATCTCCGTCGCCAAAGATGGCCTGCACATACAGCGGTAGTATTGGTTGGATGAAAGACACCGAACACTGGAACAGCAGCACGGTGAACAACATCATGAGCAGCGTGTTATTAGCCAGAACCGCCTTGAAGTCCGCCACAAAGTCGGTCTTCCTACTTTTATCTTTGGCTGCTATTTCCTTGACGCCGAAGATGACTATCCCGGTAGCGAAGGTCAAAGTAGCCGCTGCCAAAAGCAGAGTTTGCTGTATACCCAAGTAGTAACTGAGCACTCCACCGAGCAAGGGACCCATGATGTTGCCAAAGGCGCCTCCGGTCTGCAGGACTCCCAGGGAGGGCCCTAGATTTTCGTCCGGGGTGCTACAGGCCATCAGTGCCGTGGAAGCTGGAATAAACCCGCTGACAAAACCATTGAGCATGCGCAGCACCAGAATTTGCCACAGATTAGTGGCGAAGGACATCAGCAGGTAAACCAAAGCCATACCAAAACCTGACCGAATGATCATCACCTTGCGCCCGTACTTGTCTGCCAGCGAACCCCAGATTGGCGCCATGACCGCACTCACGATAAAACTGACCGAGAACGCTAATCCAGACCAAAACGCAAGCCCCTCGTCCACACCCACTTCCTCCAGCAATTGAGGCAAGAAGGGCATAACCAGCGAGAAGCTCATACCGGCGATAAAGGTGCCGACCCAGAGTACGTAAAGGTTTTTCTTCCACAATTCCATAGGCACTCATTTCCCTCCTAGCAATCATGGGCATATTATACTAATTCTATTGCCGAAATACCACTATTGTTGCTTGACTGCATGACATAGATATCTGTCGAATGGGCCTTGACTTTCGATAATTATCGAAATACACTTCTATTGTATAACAAGTATGTTCCGAGGGGTGAAACCAATGGCGCCGTCCAATAAGCCCAAGGTCCATGAGAGCTCGGCTTACGATTTTTTGAGCAGTCTTATGCGCATTGAGAACAACGAAGGATTCACGCCACAAGCGGATCCCGACCGGTTCGTCAGTGATTGGTCCGAGCAGGCCCTTGACCTGATGCCCACGCCAATAAGAAATAGCCTGGCCGTTTTCTTTAACCGGGAGACTGGCTACGCCATGTCCCTGGCCGGAGGAATTGCGCAGGGCCAGCTGCAAGACGCGGCGGCATTTCGGAAATATGTCAAAGAACTGCCGCCCGAGGATATCCTGGTGCGTTTTCTCTACACCGGCATAGGTCCGGGGCGCGAAGCCGACAGTGCAGATATCCGGGCAATGACTGGCAACGACAAGGCCGCTGTGGCCTTTATAAACGAGCATCTGGCCTTCAGCTCCCGCGAAAAGTGGCAGATGCTTCAGTTCCTGCTCGACCCGCCGGCAATGAAGCACCAGCTGTTGGCCCTGTTTGACTGGCATTACAGCAACCTCTATGCCGAAATTGAGTCTGACATTGCCGCCTTTATAGCAAAGTACAGCCGGGAACTCAGCAGCAGAATAGAGAAATACGGAGATGAGTACGTCAAACTGTTGCTACCCATGGACTATAGCAAGCGCAGTGACGCCACCGTAACCCTTGCCGTCTCCCGTTTCACCGAAACCGGCAGCTCCTTTGACATCCTGTCAGATCTTCTTGTCTGCGGTTATAGATATGCCGACGACGTAGCCAATCAACATTCCATCATGGCGGGATCCAGAATTTTTAAGACTCTGGCCGACGAAACAAGGCTGCAGATTCTGCGCCTGCTGGCGGAGAAGCCGTGGTATGGTCACGAACTCGCCGCACGGCTCAACCTTACGAACTCGACGATTTCCCACCATGTCTCCATGTTGAGCTACCAGGGGCTGATCCGCGCCTACCGCGAAGACAATAAGGTGTATTTCGAACTGGACCGCGCAGATTTTCTGGAATCCGTCCAGAACGCCGCACGACGAGTGATCAGTGATGACTGGGAATGACTCTTCGGGTCAGCGCAAGGGCCAAAAGGTGCATAGCAAATTGTTCAGCAAGAACTTCATCCTGCTTTGGCTGGGCCAGACTGTATCGCAGTTGGGGGCCGGGGTAGGATATATCGCCACCTTGTGGTGGGTACAATCCACTACGGGCTCGGCACTGGCCCTTGGCACGCTGGCCACGGTGACGGGCATCGTGGCGGTAGTCATGGCCCCCATCGCCGGCGTGTTTGTCGACCGCTGGAACAAGAAATACCTCATCGTCGGCACCGACATGATCAGGGGCTCCATCAACTGCCTGCTGGCCTGGCTGGTATTTACCAACACGTTGACGCTACCTATCCTCTTTCTTTGCGCCGGTATTAAAGCCGCCTGTGCCCAGTTCTTCATGCCTTCGATCTCCACTGCCATTCCACAGATCGTCGCCGATGAGCATCTGGAAAAGGCTAACTCGCTCCGGGAAATCTCGCTCAATATCTCCAATATGGTTGGGTACGCGTTGGGCGGCCTGCTGGTGGCGGTCGCGGGCATACCTGCCCTGCTGCTGATAAACGGCATTGCTTACCTTCTTTCGGCTTTCTCGGAAATGTTCATTGTGCTAAAGAAAGAAACCGGCCGGGGCAAACTGACCGTACGATCCTTTGTCGATGACCTCCACGGTGGGTGGTCCTATGTTAAGAAGGACAAAGTGCTTTTTGGCATTCTGCAGGTCATCCTGGTCATCAACTTCGCTATGGTTCCCTTCTTCGTTCTGATGCCGAAGTTTGTCGCTGATTACCTTCGCCAAGGAAGCGAAGTTTTGGGGCTGATCTCCAGCGCCCAGATGGCCGGGATGATAATGGGGGCACTGATACTTTCGCTGACGCCGCTGGTTAAAAAGCACCATTGGATTATCCGCTGGGGCTTGGCTATTTCCGCCGGCGCCCTGATGCTGTCGCCCTGGCTACCGGGTCAATACTGGCAAGTTCAGTTGCTGGTGTTTGGCGTCTCAGGCGCTGTCACATCAATAGTAAACCTGTTTTTCTTCACTGCCTTGCAGCGCAAAGTAGACCCTGCTTACATGGGCAAGGTTTTTAGCCTGGTCAGCGCCATGGGTTCTGGTTTGCAGCCTGCCGCCAGCGCTATCAGCGGCCTTTTGGCCGAACGCTTTCCGCTGGCATACATCTACACGGCGTTCGGCGCTCTGGCGATGCTGTCAAATGTGCGGCTGTTGGCGATTCCGGGGTTTAATGCCTACTTTGGTTTTGCGCGCACAAAAAAATAGCCGGGAATACAGTCCATCGCAGCCCTTTTAACAGGTAAACACACCGCTCCAGCCGAAGTACCTTGGCAGACGAAGATAGAGGAGGCAAACGATTATGTCATTAAAATATGCTATGGAAGCATACGAGTTACTGGATAGCGCTAAGATAAACGGCAAAGCAGTCGAGGCCTGGCTGACGCTCTACGGCGACGATGAGGTCACTGTGCATGAGGTCAGCGGGCAGCGCGGCAGTACCGACTTTGTGCGTGTTACTATCCCCGGCCGCCGCGGGAAGCGTGCCGGAGGCACTGCACCTACTCTAGGTGTAATCGGCCGTTTGGGCGGTATCGGCGCCCGGCCCGAGCGCATTGGCATTGTCTCCGACGCTGACGGCGCCATCGTGGCCCTGGCGGTAGCCGCCAAAGCCATGGCGATGAAACAACAGGGCGACCAGCTCGACGGCGACCTGATTGTCTGCACCCACATTTGCCCCACCGCGCCTACAATTCCGCACACACCGGTGCCGTTTATGTCTTCGCCGGTTGATATGCGCACCATGAACGAAAACGAAGTCCACCCCGAAATGGACGCCATACTGACCGTCGATACCACCAAGGGCAACCGCATACTCAACCACCGCGGCGTGGCCATCACTTCAACGGTTAAGGAAGGCTACATTTTGCCTGTGGCGCCGGACCTTCTGGACCTGCTGCAATTCTCCACCGGGCAGTTACCTCGGATATTGCCGCTGTGCACTTATGACATTACTCCTTACGGTAACAACCTGCCCCACGTAAACAGCATTCTGCAGCCGGCTACAGCGACACCTGTGCCGGTAGTAGGCGTCGCCCTAACCGCAGAGGTAGCCGTGCCGGGCTGTGCCACTGGCGCTTCGTATCTGCCGGATATAGATGCCGCCGCCCGCTTCTGCCTCGAGGTGGCCAAGGGCGTAGGATCAGGCAATGTAAGCTTCTACGATGATGACCAGTTCAGGCGTGCTGTTGAGTTGTATGGGAGCATGGCGAGAATGCAGCGCGCGGATGGGCGCGAAGCAAAAACAAAAAGCAAAAAACATAAATGGACAGACGTTGGACGTGAGGGTAAAACGAAAAACACAAAACAAAAAGCATAAACGGGATGGGACGCAGACGTTAGACTGTAGGCTTGAGACGTTGTAAGTTGTAGGTTGGACGTTAGAGAGTATGGGAGCTTGGCGCTTTGTAGCCTGAAATGGTAACCGCGAAGTCGTGCCTGGTGCCTTGAGCCTGGTGCCTTGAGGATTGCAGGGGCGGGGAACACGGAATGGTCAAGACATAGGTAACACAGCCGGCGACACAGAGACCACAGAGGCACGGTGTACATAATACTCCTTCCTTTGACATCCCGACTAGCGCCTAGGGCCTGCCGACTAGGGCCTATCCCCTGGCAGTGAGGCCGATTGTTGACGTTCCTAACCAGAATAAAGGCCTCGCCGTTGTGAGATACAACAGCGAGGCTTTTTTATGTTGTCATCTGCCGCCTGGCTCCCTGAAAATGTAGTGGCGAGGCCGTGACTCGCGGGGATACGTGGGCACAGCGTGCTGTGCCCCTACATTAAATGGCACTTAGCCTAATAACAACCAAGAGCTAACAGCTAAGAGCCAGGAGCTCGACTGCGCCTCGCGAACGCTGGCGGCTGGCGCCTCACTTTCGCTTCAACACCCGCCCGGCCTTAGCACCCGTATGGGCTTTTTCGGTGTACGTCAGCACACCGTTCACCAGAACATGCTTGATCCCAACAGCGTACTGCCACGGATCCGTGTAGGTGGCCCGATCGGCGACTGTATCCGGGTCAAAGACCACCAGGTCCGCTTTCATGCCCGGTCGTACCAGCCCACGGTCGAACAACCCCAGCGTCTGAGCAGGAAAAGCAGTCATTTTATGCACGGCCGACTCCAGGGTTATGGTTCCCTTGCCTCGCACATAATGCCCCAGCACGCGGGTGAAGGTTCCCAAAGCCCTGGGATGCGGTTTACCTTTTCCGGTAGGGCCATCGATCGCCACCGCACTGGAATCGGAACCAATCATCACGGCAGGGTGCGCCATAATCCTCTCCAGGTCGGCGTCCCCTATGGTGAAATACACTACCTGAACCTGCCCGTCGTTTTCAATAAGCAGGTCGTAGGCGGTCTCAAACTCGTCTATCCCGCGCAGCTCGGCAATCTTGCTCACGCTTAGACCTTCAAGTTCACAATCGTTGCATCGGGTGATCAGGGTGTTATCCCAGCCCACGCCTTTATGACAACTGACCCAATCTTCGGTGCCCTCCAGTATTTCCCTGGTCATTTTCGCCCGCTCCTCGGCATCACGCAGGCGCCGCAGCAGTTGGTCTTTGCCACCGACATGCGCCCACGTGGGTAAATAGGCGGCAAGGCCCGTGGCTGAGGCGTTATATGGGTATTGATCGCAGGTCACCTGCACACCGCGCTCCCTGGCCTCTTCCACCATACGCAAAGTCTTAACACTGGTGCCCCACATATGCCTGCCCATGGCCTTGAAGTGAGCAATCTGGACCGGTATTCCGGTGGCTTCGCCGATGTAAATCGCCTCGGCAACGGCATCCAGCAGAGTGTCGTTTTCTCCCCGGATATGGCTGGCATATATGCCACCGTGTCGGGCAGCCACCCTGGCCAGTTCCACCACCTCTTCCGTGGCTGCATAGACACCTGGAACGTATATCAGTCCGCTGCTCAGGCCAAATGCTCCCTGCTCCATGGCCTCTGCCACCAACCTGCGCATCTGGTCCAGTTCTTCTTCTGTGGGTTGCCGGTCGGCAAAGCCCATGACCGCTCCCCGCACCGTACCCTGCCCCACCAGCGGAATGACATTGAGGCTTACCCCCCGACTTTCCAGCAGACCAAGGTAATCTCCCAGACTTGTCCACTCAAGGTTTAGATCAGGATACGTGGCCTTCAGCGCCGCGCGCGAATTAACGAGGTTATGAGAGGAAAGCGGGGCAGCGGAGTTGCCGCAGTTGCCGATGACATTGGTGGTGACCCCTTGCGTAATATGGCTCATGCCACGGAAATCCGCCAGCAACGGTATGTCTGAATGGGTGTGAATGTCTATAAAACCCGGTGCCAGCACCGTGCCGCCGGCGTCAATGGTCACATCTGCCACTACGTCCTGTAAACTACCCACAGCGGCAATGCTGTCGCCCTCCACCAGGACACTTCCGCGAAACCAGGGACTGCCGCTGCCGTCGATAATCCTGGCGTTTGTTATCAGGGTTTTTGTCATCTTGCCTGCTCCCCTTTCCTCATATGAAATGCTGTTCTTGCTACTGACTACCTGCCAGATATTCTCTGGGTAACAGAGCATACAGCGCAGCCGCCGTCACCAGCTCGTCTATTGCTACTTTTTCGTCCGGAGCATGGGCCTCGGCCTCCCGGCCCGGCCCAAAACCAACACAGGGTATGCCGAAAGTACCCGCGATACCAACACCATTGGTGGAAAAGATCCACTTGCCGACTTCGGTCTTTGCACCAAACACCGCCTCGTAAGCTCGGGCAGCGGCGCTTACGCAGGGCTCGCTCTCTTCCATTAGCCAGGTAGGGAAGAACGACTCCTGCTTCAGCGGGTAGCCTTTGTAAGAAGGATGGTCATAGGTGTAGACTTCCACTTCGGCTCCGGATCGGGCCACAGACGGCAGTTCCCGGACTTGCGCCAGGGCAACTTCCCTGCTCTCGCCCAGGGTAAGCCGACGATCAATGGAAATGCTGCACGAATCCGCCACGGAATTGCGCGACGGCGAACTGAAGAAAATCTCGGAAACAGCCAGGCTGCCCGGACCCAGGAAAGAGTCTCCGCGCAAGCTAGCATTCAGCGCTTCTAAATCCTGCAAAATGGGTGCCATCAGGTAAATGGCATTTTTGCCCCGATCGGGGGCAGATCCGTGCGCGCTCAGCCCGCGGGTCGTGACCTTGATGTCCATGCGTCCGCGCTGTCCCCGCACAACCTTGCCGTCGGTCGGCTCTGTCAACAAGACAAACTCGGGGCGAATGCCGCTCTCCCGTACAATGTACTGCCAGCATCCGCCGTCGCAGTCCTCCTCCTGCACGGTTCCCGTCACCAGAAGAGTTACGCCCTGGAGCAAGTCCAGCTCACGCATAATGCTCCCGGCGTATACAGCGGCCACCAGACCGCCCAGCTGGTCCGACGCGCCGCGCCCAAACACATAACCGTCGCGCTGGGCGCCCTGTTTTGGGTCAAGGGTCCAGCGATCCATATCGCCCGGCCCTGTAGTGTCAATATGGCCATCAAAGGCCACCAGTCTCGCACCATTGCCGATATAACCCAGGACATTACCCATACCGTCAATCTGTGTCCGGTCGTAACCTAGCAGTTGCATTTCTTCCCTGATGCGATTGGCTCGCGCACCCTCATCACCCGTGTCGCCGCCCAGCGCGATGAGATCGCGCAGCATCTTCACCATGGCCGTCCGCTTCGTTTCGGCCAAAGCTCTCACCTTATCCACAATCAACTACCTCACCTCCGTCAGATCATATCCCGCAGGTAACTAAGGTCCAGGTTAGCGCCGCTCACGACACACACTATAGTCTTGGCTTCCGTCTGCAATAGTCCGCTCAGTAGTGCGGCCACCGGCACCGCTCCCGCTGTCTCCACAATAAGCTTGGCCTCCTGCAGCAGAAACTTCTGCGCGGCCAAAATACTCGCGTCACTCACCCGTACCAGCTGCGGGTTAAATCGCTCTACCATGGCAAAATTAAGATGGCCCGGGGTGCGCACCGCTACGCCGTCGGCCACGGTGCTCATATGGGACAGTGTGGTGAGCTTGCCATTGGCCACCGAGGCCTGCATGCAGGCCGCGTTCACGGGTTCTACCCCCACCAGTGCGGGCGAAAAACCGTATTCGTCCCGGGCCAACAGCAATCCCGAAATCAGGCCACCGCCACCCACCGGCGCCAGTACCACTTCGGTATCCGGCAACTCCTCCATAATCTCCTTGAGAATTGTCCCTTGCCCGGCAATAATGGCCGGGTGGTTAAAGCTGGGCACATAAGTCAGGGAACGTTCTGCCGCCAGTAATTTGGCGTGTTCCTGAGCTTCGTCGTAGCAGGTTCCCGCCAGAATTACGGTGGCGCCATACTGTCGCGCCCGTCGTTGCTTAACTTCAGGGGCGCTCTCCGGCATGACCACGGTGCAACTTAAACCCCGCAACATTCCGGCCAGCGACATGCCCAGCCCGTGGTTGCCGCTCGACGCGGTGATTACGCCTTTGTCGGCCTCATCCTGAGCTAACGTGAGCATATAGTTCATGGCGCCGCGGAACTTAAAAGCGCCTGTGCGCTGCAGACTTTCGAGCTTAACAAACACCCGCTTGCCCGTGCGTTCGGAAAGGGCTTCTATTTCCACCAACGGAGTCTTAATAATGTGGCTCTGCAGGCGCCGCGCGGCCTGAGCGACCTTAAATCCCTGGTTCATCTCGATCACCCTCATTACTCAATAGTACCAAACGCGGCTTGTCCGCCCACGTAGGTGGCTGTGACGGGGATATCCTTAATGGTTTGCGGCTCCACATTTGTTATGTCCACGGGCAGAACCACAAAGTCCGCCAACTTTCCGGGGGCAATGCTGCCCTTAACGTCTTCATCGAAAGCAGCGAAAGCCGAACCCATGGTAAAGAGCTCAAGCGCCTCATCTATGTCTAATCGTTGTTCCGGCAGCCAGCCGCCCTCCGGGTATCCGGACATATCCTGACGAGTAAGCGCGGCATAAAGACCTAGCATGGGGTTACAGTTTTCTACGGGGGAATCAGAACCCCCGGCGGTAGGAATACCCATGTCCCGCATGGTCTTCCAGGCGTAGGTGAGCTTGCCGCGCTCCCCACCGATTCGTTTCTCCACAAAGTGCAAATCCGTGGACACAAAGATGGGCTGGATATCGCAGACCACGCCCAGGTCCCTGCACCTGTTGAGGATGCTCTGGTTGGTCAACTGTGCATGAATAATACGCGGACGGGCGTCTTCGCGAGGCTCGAGTTGTTGCATCCGGGCGAAGCCATTGAGCAGCATGTCCATGGTACGGTCGCCAATGGCGTGCCCACACACCTGCATGCCTTTCTGGTGCGCAACCAGGATCATATTATCGATTTCGTCTTGAGTCAAAATCGCCACGCCCGATGTGGTGGGGTCGTCAGTGTACGGTTCATGCATGGCCGCGGTGCGTCCACCCAGGGAACCGTCGCACATCAGCTTCATGGGGCCATAGTCTACCGTGTGTTCCGGAAAGACAAACTGCTGCTGCAGTATAAGAGCCCGGTCGATTTGCTCGGGTTTCGACAGCCGCAACTGCAAATTTATGCGCAGCGGCCACACGCCCTCGTCAACAAGTTCCTTTAGGGCGGTCAGCTTGGCCTCGGCCGCCCCCAGGTCGCCCATGTCATCGGACTGCACCGAAGTAAGGCCGTATTCTACCGCCTGGCGCGCGCCCTTGAGGTACATACGCTTGTAGTCTTCCTTGGAGTTCTCCGGAAGCAGGCAGGCCACCAGGGTGCTGGCTCGCTCGCGCAAGACACCCGTGGGTTCGCCGGCGTCGTCAAAGTCGATGTAGCCGCCCACCGGCTGGGACGTCATCTTGTTAACACAGGCCAGTTCTAGCGCGCGGCTGTTAGAGACCGAAACATGCCCGCACACCCGGGTAAAAAAGACAGGTATCTCGGTGCTGATCAGATCCAGATCCCGGCGACTGGGCAAGCGCTTATCGGGGAACTTTTCGTGGGACCAGCCGCGGCCCAGCAACCACCTGCTCTCCGGGTTGGCTGCCAGAAAGTTGCGACCCAGTTTGACCATATCATCTACCGAATGGGCGCCGGTTAAATCCACTATCTCCATAGAGGTGCCCACGCTCAGCAGATGCAGGTGGCTGTCGTTAAACCCCGGCAGTACCGTTTTCCCACGCAGGTCTACCGCTTCGGTACTATCCCCTTTATGCTCGAGCACCTCCGCGTCATTGCCCACCGCAATAAACTTGCCGCCGGACACGGCAAAGGCCGTGGCCCGGGGCTTGTCCTTTTCAACCGTGATTACGTTACCGTTAAAAAATACCTTTTCTGCCGACAATGCTATCCCTCCCAAATTTCGCGCCATCATTACGCATACCTAAGTATTCGCGGCAGGCCCGTGGTTTCCTTCGCCGCGTGGACAAAACTGCCCCTTTCCCTTGAGCGGCGCAGCGACAAATGCGTACGGGCACAATAAGTAATGCGATGTTAAACAATATTGTCACTTTCTCGCTCACACGATATAATGGAATAAATTTGCGGGAGGTGCAACACATGGCAATTAGCTACAACAAGCTGTGGAAGCGGCTCATAGACAAGGACATGAAGAAGAAAGACCTGCAGCTGGTTATTTTGCTGCCACCCATGTGGACGAAGACTGGCGCAAGTTTGTCTAACAGCAGAAGAAAAACGACCTGACAGCCCTGATCGACGAGGAAAAGCTGAAAACAGAGGAAACGCGAAAGTTCGTCGAAAACTCGTTCCGGGACGCCACAATGAAAACCACGGGCACAGCCATCGACACGATCATGCCTCAGGTTTCGCGCTTCGGTGGCGGCAACAGAGCAGTCAAAAAACAGGGCGTTATCGAAAAGCTGATGTAGTTCTTTGAGAAGTATTTTGGGTTGGCCTAACCGGTGGACCCTCTTACCAATGTCTGTGGATGCTCCATTGGCGTCACCTAAGTGCCAGGATTCAAGCTGTTTAAGGGGGAAGCAAGCATGGGGACAAAGTTAGTAACAAAAAGGCTCTCGCCTGACGACACCGTCCGAATTGTTGCTATGCAGGAAAGTTGGTCTGTTGACAAGAAGGACAAACGAATCAAGCCGTCAAGACTATCAAAGACGATCTCCGCATTTGCCAACAGCGCTGGTGGAGAAATCTACTTGGGCATAAGCCACGGATGCGACAAGACCGACTACTGTTGGGACGGCTTCGATCCTGAAGAAGAGATGAATCCTTTTCTAGCAGTGCTAGATGAACTCATGCCCTCATTTGATGGATACTCGATAGAGGGACTTGTCAGCGATACGCAGCCATCAATGGTTCTTCATATTACTGTCCACAAGACTCAGCAAATCATATATGCGACGGACGGAAAAGCATATACCCGACAAGGTGTGCAGAACCTGCCGTGTGACAATGACACGAAGCTGCTTAAGCTTAGGATGGAGAAAGGAATTGCGTCCTTTGAGGATGAGATTACTAGAGGAGTTTTTGACGAGATAAAGGAATCCAGGATACTTGAGGAGTTCGTTCAGCAAGTGGTCCCTCAAACGTCTAAATACGACTGGCTTCGAAGTCAAAGGCTCATGAATGAATCGGCAAGAATCACGGTTGCGGGTGTTCTGCTGTATGATGAGTGCCCACAGGCGATTCTTCCCAAACACTCTGCCGTGAGGATAACAAGATATCACACCGATGATTCGGAAGGAACACGAGACACCTTAACACAAGGATATCCTATCTCCGTTGAGGGAGATATATACTCATTAATCAAGAAATCCGTGGAGAAGGTCTGTGAAATCGTGGAATCGACTGATGTGGTAGGTACGCAGGAGATTGAGTCAAAGAAATACCCTGAGATTGCATTGCACGAGATTATCACCAATGCAGTGTTGCACCGTGACTACAGCATCCCAAAGGATATTCAGGTAAGAATTTTTACGAACCGCGTTGAAATCGAGAGCCCTGGAAGACTCCCTGGCCATGTGACTGTTGAGAACATCCTGCAAGAGCAGTTTTCTCGAAATCCCAAGGTGGTGCGCCTAATATCCAAGTTCCCGGTCCCTCCAAACAAAGACGTTGGCGAAGGACTAAATACGGCGTTTGAGGCCATGGTATCAATGCAGCTGCAGAGACCACAAATTAGGGAAACGGACCACAGTGTCCTTGTCATTATTAAGCATGAACGATTGGCAGATGCTGAAACACTTGTTCTGGAGTATATGAGTGTCAATGAGTCCATAAGTAATTCTGAGGCGCGTGCGCTCACTGGCATTTCTGATGCCAACAAAATGAAACGTGTCTTCAACCGCCTCAAGGCACAAGGTAAACTTGAGATTGTTCCTGGGACTAGGAGCTCTGCCACTCGGTGGCAACGCACTCCAGCTGGAACAATGGAAAAAGAAAAACCGTCTTCTCCCGAGCAGATGAAGCTGTTCATCTGATTGAAATCGCGCACTTGGAATCATCCTCGCGCAAACGCGGCCTGAGTGGTTGCCCTGCACCAACCCATCTAGTCCCGAATGTGACAAGTGAAGATTAAGAAGTCGTTTTGTACGCTTGCAGTGGCTGAGCAGATGTTTGTCATTCTTGTCGCACAGAGCGTAGCCAGGCGAAGTGCGTCCTGCAAGGGGCGAATTGGAGGCTTAGTTCACAGAGCGATTGAAGACCGAGGCAGAAGCGGCTTCTGTCTGAGCCCGGAGGGCGAGTTCAGCCGCTTCCTTGGGCTGATTAAGCTCATACAATACCCATAGGCACGACCTGAGCCAACGCAGGATGCACAAAGCAGACGGAGCGACCGCATTGTGAGAGACCCCTCATGAGAAAGGCCACCCAGCCAGGCAATCGAACCTGAGTTGGGTGGCCGTCTTTATTTACTCGCGGTTAGTGTGATTCCCGCGAGCCAGGGTCTCGCCGCTACGGGCACGAAGTTGTCTGTTGCCTGTTGTCGTTTGTCTGTCGCATGTTGCCAGGGTCCCGCCGTCTAACGTCTAGTCTCTAAACTACCGTCTAACGCCGCTCCCCCCGCTCCACTAAGCGCCAAGCGCCAAGCGCTAAGCGCCCCGTCCTCCTAAAGCCTCAGCCCGTACAAATCGCTAAACTTATTTTGAATGTAATTGATGTACGGTTTAGCGGTAAGGTACTCACCAGTGGCCACCTTCATCAGCTCCTGCGGCGTGTACTTGCAGCCGTGAGCATGAACGTTTTCCTGACTCCATTTGAGCAGGCCTGAATAGTCGCCAACTGCAAACTTGCTTTCGAGTCCTGGTACGTCACGCAAGGCAGCGGCGTACAGTTGTGCCGACATAACATTCCCTATGGCGTAGCTCTGGAAAGCGGCTCCAAAACGACCGGACCAGTGGATATCCTGCAAGACGCCAACCAGATCGTCGGGTGGGGTAATACCGAGGTATTCCTCGAACTTTGCGTTCCAGGCGTCACGCAGATCTTTTATGGCAAGCTTGCCGTCAAACACGGCCTTTTCCAGTTCAAATCTGATCATGATATGCAAGTTGTAAGTGACCTCGTCAGCTTCCACGCGAATGAAGCTTGGTTTTACGGCGTTCACGGCCTTATACCAGTCCTCCACACTCTTGCCGCAGCAGACCAGCGGCAAGAGTGTGGAGGACTGGTATAAGGCCGTGAACGCCGTAAAACCAAGCTTCATTCGCGTGGAAGCTGACGAGGTCACTTACAACTTGCATATCATGATCAGATTTGAACTGGAAAAGGC
>DDWC01000210.1 GCA_002345475.1 Firmicutes bacterium UBA2296 | reverse complement strand
GACAATATCGCTGTCCGAAGACATATGTCCAAAATTCCACTTGACTTCCCATCTGCTTTTGCATATAATTATTCACTAGAATGTGCCTGCGTGGGCACGCTCGACCGCCCTTTAAGTGCGATCCTGTGAGGTCGCCAAGGTTGGTGTGAAGACTGGATTCTTCGCGTCCTCCACACCAACAGCGTGTGGGGGCATTATTATACGCGGGAGGGTATATATATGCATTTTGATGAATATGTATTGACTCTGGAAGACGGCACGGAGTTCACTGGTTCGCCCATCGGCAACTGGCGTAAGTCCAGTGGAGAAGTGGTTTTCAACACCAGTATGTGTGGCTACCAGGAAATTTTGACCGACCCATCTTATGCCGGTCAACTGATTGTCATGACCTACCCGCTTATTGGCAACTACGGTACCGCTCCTTCAGCAACAGAAAGCGACGGCATATACGCTGCGGGCCTGATCGTCAGCGAATGTTGCGCTCTGCCCTCGCACTGGCAGAGGGAAGATACTCTGCACGGCTACCTTCTTAAGCACGGCATTCCTGGCCTGGCGGGAGTTGATACCCGGGCTCTGACCAGACATCTGCGCAAAGAGGGAACCATGAAGGGTGTCTTTGGGGGCCAGGGTATTCTGCTGGATGATGCAGGTTTTAGCGGTCGCGACTACCGGCCAAGTGCGGAGGCTTTCCACGTGCCCGGATCAGGAGACTGGAAGGTGGCGGTGGTGGACTTCGGAGTCAAGCACAATATCCTGCGCTCGCTTTCGGCTATGGGCGCCGACGTCTATGTGTTCCCCGGCAGTGCTACAGCCAGCGAAGTGCTGAGTGTAGCCCCGGACGGGGTCGTCCTCTCTAACGGACCTGGGGACCCCAGCGCTTACGGCGCTTCTCTTGATAACATCCGCCAGCTGACTCTGCGAAAGCCGACCATGGGCATTTGCCTGGGGCATCAGCTCCTGGGGATGGCCTTTGGAGCAGAGACATATANNCAAGCTGAAATACGGCCACCGTGGGGGTAACCATCCGGTCAAGGATCTGCAGACGGGCAGAGTAGCCATAACGGCACAGAACCACGGCTACGCCCTGAGGCAAAATATCGGTGCTGATTTGCGCGTAACCCATGTCAACCTCAACGACGGGTCAGTCGAAGGCATTGCCCACAATCACCTGCCGGCATTCTCGGTCCAGTTCCACCCCGAGGCCTTCCCTGGTCCAGAAGACAGCCATTACCTCTTTACCAACTTCCGCAACATGGTGGAGGCGGCCAGCCATGCTTAAGCCCAAGCCGGTGAACTCGGTGCTGGTGATTGGCTCGGGACCGATTATTATCGGGCAGGCAGCTGAGTTTGATTACGCTGGAAGCCAAGCCTGCCGCACTCTCAAGGAGGTGGGCAAGAGGGTCATCCTGGTGAACAACAACCCGGCGACTTTTATGACCGACCCGGGGCTGGCCGACCGCGTGTATATGGAACCGTTAACCCCGGAGTACCTTACAGAAATCATACGTCTGGAACGCCCTGACGCCCTGCTGCCTTCCCTGGGAGGGCAAGTGGGGCTTAACTTGGCCCTCGAGCTGGCCAACCAGGGCGTACTGGCGAAATACGAAGTGGAGCTTCTCGGCACGCCTTTAGCGGCCATTGAAAAGTCAGAGGATCGCGAGCTCTTCAAGCAGGCCATGGCTGACGTGGGGCAACCCGTGCCGCGCAGCGCCATTGCCCACAATGTTCTGGAGGCCGTCAACGCCGCCAATGAGATTGGCTATCCGGTCATCGTTCGGCCGGCCTACACTCTCGGCGGCACCGGTGGCGGCATGGCCTACGACGAAGCGCAACTGCGCACCATTGCAGCGCAGGGACTTAAGTACAGCCCAGTCAGCCAGGTGCTAATCGAGCAGAGCATTGCCGGCTGGAAGGAAATAGAGTACGAAGTCATTCGCGACAGCAAGGGTAACGCCATTACAATCTGCAATATGGAGAATTTCGACCCTGTTGGGATACATACCGGTGACAGCATCGTGGTGGCACCGTGCCAGACGCTGAGCAACGCGGAAACGCAAATGCTGCGCAGCGCGGCTCTTACCATAGTAGACAGTCTGGGTATTGCCGGGGGTTGCAATGTGCAATTTGCTCTGCATCCGGAAAGCAAGGCCTACCAGGTGATTGAGGTTAACCCCAGGGTAAGCCGGTCCAGCGCTCTGGCCTCTAAGGCCACCGGATACCCCATCGCCAAAGTGGCCACTCTGGTATCGCTGGGACTGGGTCTGGACGAAATCACCAACGCTGTTACCGGAACATCGGCCTGCTTTGAGCCAGCGTTGGACTATGTGGTGGTGAAGATTCCCCGTTGGCCCTTCGACAAGTTTTCCGCCGCTAACCGCGCCCTGGGTTCACAGATGAAGGCTACCGGCGAGGTAATGGCCATCGGACGAAGCTTCGAAAGCGCCCTGATGAAAGCTGTGCGTGGCATGGAGACGCGCCTGGGCGACCTGAGACTGCCACGGCTGTCCCGCGTTTCGCTGGAATCCCTATTCGACATGATCCGCAGAGCAGACGACGAGCGCATCTTCGCCCTGGCTGAGCTTCTGCGCCGCGGCGTAGAAGCTGAACACATTCACCGGGAGACACTCATCGACATGTTCTTCCTGGACAAGTTGGCCAACCTGATTGGCTGGGAGCAAAAGCTCGGTACCGATGGAGAGCTGTCGCTCCGGGATTTGCCCACGGCCAAACAGCTGGGCTTTTCCGACTCTTCCATTGCGGCTTTGCGGGGCTCTGCAGAAGCCGAGATAGCTGCCCAGCGCAGAGGTGCTGGGATGTCGCCAGTTTACAAGATGGTGGACACCTGCGCCGGGGAGTTCGACGCCCTTACCCCCTATTTCTACTCCTCCTATGACCGTGAGGACGAGGCCGGCCCGTTGGAACAGGAAAGCGTGGTGGTCATCGGTAGCGGGCCTATCCGCATTGGTCAGGGGGTGGAATTTGACTATTGCTCAGTGCACGCCAGTCTGGCTGTGCGCGAAGCAGGGCTTTGTTCTATTATCATCAACAACAACCCGGAAACAGTGAGCACCGACTTTGACACCTCGAACCGGCTGTACTTCGAGCCCCTGGGCTCAGAGGACGTGCTGGAGATTCTGACCAAGGAGCAACCAAAGGGTGTGCTGGTGCAGTTTGGCGGTCAAACCGCAGTGAACCTGGCAGCGACCATCGCCGGGGCTGGTTTCAGGCTTCTGGGCACCCCGGCCGAGATCATACACGCCTGTGAAGACAGGCGCCAGTTCGATGCCCTGCTGGAGGAACTTAGCATCCCCCGGCCCGCGGGCCTGACGGCCACCTCGGCTGAGGAAGCCGCCGTCTGTGCCAGGGAACTGGGTTTCCCTGTTCTGGTGCGGCCGTCTTTTGTTTTGGGCGGACGCTCCATGGCAGTGGTGGAGAGCATGTCTGAGCTGAACTATTTTGTGGGGGAAGCCATTCTGGCTTCGCCAGACCACCCTATCCTTATCGACAAATACCTGCGCGGGCGGGAGTTTGAACTTGACGCTGTGTGCGACGGCACGGACATCTTTGTGCCAGGCATCATGGAACATGTTGAGCGCGCAGGAATTCACTCCGGTGACAGCTTTGCCATATACCCTGCCCCAGGCCTTCAACCTGCGCACCGGGACACTATGATCGAGTACTGCCGCAAAATCGCCTCTCGCCTGGGCCTGGTCGGCATGATTAACGCGCAGTTTGTCATCCACGAAGACAGGGTCTACATCATCGAAGTTAATCCGCGCGCCTCAAGAACTGTGCCCTTTATCAGCAAGGTCACCGGCACTAACGTAATCTCTCTGGCAGTGAAGGTAATGCTCGGAGCCACTTTGCGCGACCTTGGCATCAGGGAGGAGATTGGTCCTGTCAAGGGCACATTTGCTGTCAAGGGGCCTGTGTTTTCCTTCAACAAGCTGACCGGCACCGAAATAGCGTTGGGACCTGAGATGAAGTCCACCGGCGAGGCCATCGGCCTGGCAGCGACGCTACCAGCGGCATTGCACAAGGCCTTTCTGGGATGCGGGATTAGGCTGATGGAGGGAGGCACAGTGCTGCTTTCCGTGGCGGACCGTGACAAGGAAGAACTGGTTCCCCTGGCCAGTGAACTGGCGCGTAGCGGTTTCAGCCTTCTCGCCAGCCGCGGCACGAGGCAGTACCTGCTGGATCGTGGACTGAAGGTCGGTGACACGGCAGACGCCGAGCTGCTGGGTGCCGTGGAACAGGGCCAGGTGGCGCTGGTAGTTAACACCGTGACCCTGGGACGCCATCCCGAGCGGGAAGGTTTCAAGATCCGCCGGGCGGCAATTGAGCACGGCGTGCCATGCCTGACATCCCTTGATACCTTGGCGGCCCTGATCAGTTCATTGCCCGCCAGCAAGGGTGAGCTTGAAGTCCTGGCGCTGGGGGAAGGAAGGTAGCGCTTGGCGGTTGGCGCTTAGCGCTTGGTGTAATTGGGGTTAGATGAACGCGGTCTTGCGCAGACGCAGGACGCTGTTTTTACGCTGAAGAACGGTCGGGGAGGTCAACGGAGGGAAGAGACGCGATACTTTAGGCTTTAGGCATTAGACTGTAGACTTTAGGCACTAGGGCTCTTGTAGCTGCGACACCATGGGTCGCGGATTGTTAATTAGTACGACGGGGGCCGCGAATCAGGGCCTCGCCGCTACGACCTTCTAAGAACAAGGAGCTAGGGACGATGATCTCCTGTCGGATCTCCACTTTGGCTGGGGCCTGGCGCCTGGTACCTGGCGGCTGTCCTGCAGCGTTCATGGATCCATGTCTTGGAGCCACCCAGCTATAACCAGAAACATAAGAGGGAGCAGCATGCTGCTCCCTCTTGTGTTTCTATCTGCTTCTATCTATTTCTGTCTGTTTACAGTTCGGTCTATGGTGCCATCCAGCATCTCGGCGGTTAACATGGTTTCTACGGCAATACTGGGTGAGTGGGTGATTATGACTACTGTCTTCTTCTCCTGCTCGGTCAGTCTTTTCAGCAAAGCGATTATCTGATTGCCGGTCTTGCTGTCCAGGTTGCCGGTGGGCTCGTCGGCCAAGATCACAGCCGGGTCGTTAGCCAGAGCCCGGGCAATGGCCACGCGTTGCTGCTCGCCACCTGAGAGCTGATTCGGTCTGTGCTTGTGACGGCTTGTCGGCAGTTCTGCCATCTCCAGACAGGCTAGCGCTCTCTGGCGGGTGTTGCCTGACCTGGCGAACTCCAGCGGCAGTTCCACGTTTTCAATAGCAGAGAGGTTAGGAATCAGGTTGTAGGACTGGAAGACAAACCCGATCAGGCGTCTGCGGTGTGCCACTAGCTCCGTTTCACTCAGTTTGTGGAAGGGTTGTCCCGCCAGATAGATCTCGCCTTTGCTGGGCCGGTCAAGTCCGCCCATGATGTTTAGCATGGTGGTCTTGCCGCTGCCGCTCGGGCCCACTATGGAAGCGAATACCGCACTGGGGATACTCAAGTCGACCTTTTGCAGGGCTTCCACGATATTGCCCTTTACAGAGTATAGCTTGGATACATTTTTTAGCTCAATGGCGTTATTCATTGCGCAACACCTCCGCAGGTCGCAGTCTCAGGGCGTACAGGGCAGGCAAAAGACCGCCCAGCAACCCCAGGCCCAGAGCCACAGCCAGAAGCCTGGCCAGCAGTCCGGCCGAGAAGTTTACGGCCACATCCCCCAGTTGCGAGCTTATGGATCCGCCGGCCATGGAGAAGCCGGCGATGCTGCCAGCACCGGAGAACAAGCCGCGGCCGCCCCCACCCCTGATCTGTCCTACGACCCCTTCTACTGCGCCCGGGGTTACCACTCCTTGCGTAACTGCCGGTGTAGAGACAATGTTGGCCATGAGACGAGAGGCGAGAAATTGACCGACGGTAACAAAGAGAATTATGCCGACTACGGCGCCTACGACGGAAAGAACCACTGACTCCCAGGCGAAGCCCACCAGCAGGTCACCATTGCTAGACCCTATGGCTTTTAGCACGCCGATTTCCTTCTGCCTTTCCCGCACTGTCAGTAACATGGTGAAAAAGATGACTAAACCACCGGTGGCAATTGCCAGCCAAAGACCAACGGAGGTGGTGCCCCGCACCATGTCCATTGATTGAGCGACTCTCTCCAGAGTAGCCTCAGCCTGAGAAACCACGTCCGCCTGCTCGCCAATGGCATCCCGCAGCATGGCTATGGTCGGCTCCACATTAGGCAACATATCCACCGTCACATAAGCCTGAGTCATTTGGTCTTCCATGGCGAAGGCCAGCTGAGCTGTCTGAAAGGGCAAAAACACTGTGCTGTTGGCAAAGCGATGCTCGCCTTCGGCAAGCCCTATTATCTCGTATTCGGTTTCATCCAGGAGCAGCATCGAGCCTACAACCAAATCGTTTTGCTCGGCATATTCTGTCCCCACGATGACCACTAAGCTACCGTTGTCTTCTGGCGTGAAGAGTCGGCCCTCGGTTAGTTCTGCCACGCCGCCACCGAATACACGGAGGGGTTGCTCTGGCACTATGCCCATCACGGCCATCCGCTGACGCATGACCTCTTCAATGGCCTCACGCCCGCCGAGTCCGCTCATTTTGGGCATGTACTGATAGACTATGACAGGAGAGATCTCCACTATGGTGGGCATATCTTCGAGCCCATTCAGAACATCCATGAAAAGAGGTTCACCGCGACCGAAACCGCCAAATGAACCAACCGGACGAATCTCAAGTTCGGTCCCGACTGATGCCTCAACTCCAGCAAGCTGATCAGCCACAGCAGAATCTAGAGCCATCATGGTTACGCCAAGAGATAAGGCCAAACCGACCAGAAGCGCCACAATGGCGGTGCGCACTTTGCTGCGCCATACATTGCGGAAACCGCGCCGCAGGTTATGCATAGACATTCCTCCCCATCCACATTCCTTGCTACCGTCTATCTTATGCGGCAGATGTCAAGGAAGTGTGGGGATGGTGTGAGGAAGTGTTGAAGGCTCGGGGATGAGAGGGATGAGGCCCTAGACTTCAGGCACTGGGCCCTAGCAGGGTTAATCGAGTGCCGACTAATCTGGAGTCTGCGTTGGGATGGGACACGTTAACACAAATCACACGGATAGTCTATGAAGACATGGACACGGGAGCCGTATGAACTGCCACATTGCTGCGCAATCTGACAGTGATGGTTGCAGCACAGATGGGAGGAGATCCAGAGCAAGCCAAACAGTCAACATTGATACGGATAAGTATGATAGGTTCGGATAAGACGGAGGGAAAGGATAGGCCCGGGCGGTTTCGCCAACTGTCGGTTTGAGTCTTGTTACTCTGCTTAATCCGGTTTATCCGGCTTATCAAGGTTATCCGAGTATCGTTATTTCCCTCTCACCAGAGGCCGCGAGTCACGGCCTCGCCGCTACATGTTTAGAAATTGGAAATTAGAGGTTCGAAGTTGGACTGGGTGTAGTTGCGACACCGTGGGACGCGGTTGGATATGGAGGAGCGCGTTTGATGAGGATAAGCCGGATAAGTATGATAACCCGGATCGGATTCCAGGAACTTAGTGTCCCCGGTTTGCTCCTTGTTGTTCTCCTAATCCGGTTTATCCGGCTTATCAATGTTATCCGAGTATCGTTATTTCCCCTTCACCAGAGGCCGCGGGTCGCGGGTGGTTAAACAGTAGTTCAACAATGGTCCAGCAATGGTTTAACAATGGTCCAGCAATGGTTTAACAATGGCTCAACAATCGCTCAGCAACTGCTTAACCGCCTCCTGCCTTCTGCCTTCTGCTTCCCCCACTAACCATATCAAAGACCGCCCCGATACCTCTCAGTATCGAAGCGGCCTCTATTCTTATGGCTGTTTTATCTGTTCGTAAGTAATGCTATTAGCTCAGGCAGTGGCACTTCTTTTTGCTCGCCGCCGGCCATGTCGCGAACAACGGCGACCTGTTTCTCCATTTCCGACTCCCCTATAATGACGACCTTGCCGGCGCTGATCTTAGCAGCGTATTTGAGCTGTGCCTTGAGGCTGCGCTCGAGCAGGTCTGTCTCGGCAGGAACTCCTGCGCGGCGCAGGTCCTGCACCAGGGAGAAGGCGTACTGTGCGGCAACTTCGCCAAGACCGATGGCAAATACATGCACACCGGGAGGCTCGGGAATCTCTACGCCCTCAAGCTCCATAGCCAAAAGTATGCGTTCAACGCCCAGGCCGAAGCCTACGCCGGGGGTCGGCTGTCCTCCCACTGACTCCATCAGCCCGTCGTAGCGGCCACCGCCGCCGATGGCGGACTGGGCGCCAATACCGACGCTGAGGAACTCGAAAGCAGTACGGGTATAGTAGTCCAGTCCGCGCACCAGTCGCGGGTTCTCTCTATGCTGCACCGATGCGGCTGTGAGCAGCTCTCTCACCTTGCCGTAGTGCTCTTCACAGGCGAGGCACAGGGTGTCCCGGGTAGTGGGAGCATGGGCAGTGTGCAACTGGCAGGTGGCGTTCTTGCAGTCGAGAATGCGCATGGGGTTGCGCTCGAAGCGACCCTGACAATCCTGACAAAGTTCGTGTAGCACGGGTCGCAAAGCCTCCTGCAACGTCGCCCGGTGTGTGACTCGGCATTCAGGACACCCCACCGAGTTAATGGCGAGTTCGAACTTATTGAGACCCAGTTCACGATAGAAGGTGTCCGCCAGGATGATGACTTCGGCGTCAGCCTGGGCTGACGATGCGCCAAAGACTTCGACGCCGCATTGCTCATGCTGGCGATAGCGACCGGCCTGGGGGCGCTCGTAACGGAACACCGGCGTGATGTAGTACATCTTTATGGGCTGTGTTTGTCCGTGCAGCTTATGCTCAATATGAGCGCGGGCCACTGGGGCGGTGCCTTCGGCTTTGAGAGTGAGGGAGCGACCGCCGCGGTCGTCAAAAGTATACATCTCCTTCTGCACGATGTCGGTGGTCTCCCCAACCCCGCGCAAAAAAAGCTCGGTGTGTTCAAAGACAGGGGTGCGGATCTCGTGATAGCCAAACTTGTGGCACATCTGCCGGAAAGTTTCCTCTACGTACTGAAACTTGTGTACAACTCCGGGCAGGATATCCTGCGTACCGCGGGGGGATGTAATGGACATGGGGGATCACTCCTTACTTTGGGGTGCGAGAACCGGGAAGCTCTTGGTTGTTAGCTCCTAGCTCTTAGTGGATAGAGTTGCCTGAGATACAAACAGCGTTCCTCGTCCCTGGTTCCAAGAGCTAAGAGCTAGGAGCCCTTGTTCCCAGTCATCGGCTCTCGAGAGCCTCTGCATCAAGGATTTCGATGCGGTTACGGCGAACTGTAACAAGGCCCTGGTCAGACAGTGCGGACAGCGAACGGGATATTGTCTCACGGGCCGTACCCAGCATGTCGGCCAGGTCCTGCTGCGAGATGCTAATAACTAGTTTACCCTGTTCGCGGGAAAGTTGCAGTAATAATCCCGCCAGTTTGCTTACGACGTCGCTTCCGCTTATGATGTGCATACGTTCATATGCGTCACGCAGGCGACGGCTGAAGGCCCGCAGGAAGTGCCAGGCCAGTTCGGGGTTTTGCCGCATAAGTTCTTCGGCGTCACGATTGTAGATGACAGTGGCACAGCCGCTATCGGCGGCGATTGCCGTGGCGGGGTAGTCTCCGCCATCAAAGAGCACGATTTCGGCAAACACTTCGCCGGGACGCACAATTTTCAGGAGCCTTTCTCTTCCTTCGCTGTCGCTCTTGATCAGGCGGACGGCGCCGCGGTTGAGTATCCAGATGCCTTCACCGGGATCTCCTTCGTGAAAGAGCATGTCTCCGCGCTGAAAGGTGCGGCATTTGAGTATCGTAGCCATGGTCTCCCGGGCCGAAGCCGACAACTCGCGGAACAGGGCCACGGCGGCCAGAATGTCTCTGTCCATATGATCTCCCCCAGTTTTGTGGCTATATTGAAAAAGCAGCCCCAGGGGGCTGCTTGGTTCGCTCTGGTTAGCCTCTCTTGGTGGCGAAACAGTCGCGGCAATATACCGGACGTCCAGCAGTGGGCTTGAAGGGAACCGAGGTTGTTACTCCACACTCGTCGCACTGCACTTCGTGCATTTCACGAGGACCGTTGTTCATGCCACCGTTGCTCTTGCGAGCGTCACGGCAAGTTTTGCAGCGGCCGGGCTCGTTCTGGAATCCGCGCTCCGCGTAAAATTCCTGTTCGCGGGAAGTAAAAATGAATTCGGAGCCGCATTCCTTGCAATTAAGAGTCTTGTCTTGATACATTAGAGAAAATCCCCTCACTTAGAAGTAATTTTGCCCTGCCGGAATCTGCCTTGAAAAGGTGCCCGATGACCAGTGCAATTACCAAATAGTTTATCAGAAGTGGTGAATTCTTGCAACTCTTGGAAAGGTGGAAAAGACCATGATATGGAAGTTGCGAACCGAATTGCTGCTGGGTGAGGACAAGTCCGAGCATCTCACACAATGCAAAGTTGCCATCGTCGGCATAGGCGGAGTAGGGTCATTTGCCGCTGAAGCCCTGGCCCGCAGTGGCGTGGGAGCCTTGCGCCTGGTGGACCAAGACGTGGTTTCGGCCACAAACATCAACCGTCAAATACACGCCCTGAACTCAACTCTGGGACGGCCCAAGGTTGAGGTTATGGCGGCGCGAGTCCGGGACATTAACCCGGAGATCCTGGTGGAACCGATGCAGCTGCGCTACACAGAGGAAACAGCCGCACAGATTATCACCGCTGATCTGGACTATGTGATAGACGCGGTGGACACCGTCACGGCAAAACTGCACCTGATTTTGCTGGCCCTGGAACTGGATGTTCCCGTAATCTCGGTAATGGGCACCGGCAACAAACTTGACCCCACTCGCTTTGAAGTCACTGACATTTCCCGCACCAGTATCTGCCCTTTAGCCCGCGCCGTGCGCAAGGAACTGGGCCGACAGGGGATTAAGCGGGGCGTAAAGGTAGTCTATTCAAAAGAAGAACCCCATGCAGAGATGGGGCCTGAAGACGCGCCTGAAGATAGTTACATTACGGTGGGACAGGGACCTGGAGCCTACCGACGCCAGGTGCCGGGCAGTATCTCCTTTGTGCCTTCGGTGGCAGGACTTATCGCCGCAGGCGAAGTGGTGCGCGAACTGATCAGCGAATGTGACACCCGCGGCATGGGCCCCGAGAGCCCAGTCAAGACGGATAGGTTGTAAGGGCGCGATTGGCGCTTGGCGCTTAGCGCTTAGTGGGTTCGGGGGCTCTTGGCTGTTAGCTCTTAGCTCTTGGTTTTTGGTTCTTAGATCTTGGCACTCCGAATCTACTAAGAGCTAGTGACTAAGAGCCAGGAGCTCTGTCCTCATCGATTAACGTTACATCTGCAGTATCTTCCCGTACTTGGCCAGTTCCACGTTGCCGCCGCTGATGACACAGACGACCTTCTGTCCGCGGATGCCAAAAGTGTCGGCGAGCATGGCGGCGACGGAGGCGGCTCCGGAAGGTTCGGCCAGAATCTTCACACGCTCTAGCACGAGTTTGGTGGCGTTAATAATCTCCGCTTCACTCACCGTCACCAGTTCGTCGACGTACTTGCGGGTGATGGCAAAGGGGAGCACACCGGGTCGCTTGGTGCGGATACCATCTGCCACGGAGGGCTGCCACTCGGTGAGTTCGGATACCTCTCCGCGGTCCCAGGAATAGCGCATGCGAGCTCCGACCGCGGGTTCGACGCCGATGACTTTAATTGACGGCTTGGTTTCTTTGGCTGAAAGAGCGACGCCGGACAGCAGGCCTCCTCCTCCTATGGGAGCCAGAATGTACTGGGCGTCGGGCAGTTGTTCTAATATTTCCTGGGAAATAGTCCCCTGCCCGGCAATGACGTAAGCATTGTCAAAGGGATGCACCAGAGTCATGCCCTCCTGCTGCACCAGCTCTTCTGCTTTGTCCAGTCGCGC
>DDWC01000195.1 GCA_002345475.1 Firmicutes bacterium UBA2296 | reverse complement strand
GTTAGCGTCTATGTGCTGGCCCAGCGTATCAGGGAGATTCAGAGCGGCGAAGAGGACGATCTGGACAAGTACTAGAGGTTTTTGCCGATTTGCCCGGGCCCCTGTTGCCAGCAGGTCAGCAGGATATGGTACAATAGGAAAGTAATCAGAAAATTACAGGAGGTAATGGATTAATGAAAAAACTCTTCAAGTGTTCCGTTTGCGGTTACATGCATGAGGGAGAAGCAGCTCCTGCCAACTGTCCAAAATGCGGCGCTACAGCCGACAAGTTTGCCGAGCTGGCTCCGGAAGCCGCGGACAAGGTTTATCGTTCTGACTTCACCAACTCTCTTCACATGGAACTGATCGGACTGGCAGAGAACATCATCTCTCTTTGCGAAGAGGGCATCGAGGACGACCTGGATCCGATGTGTGTAAGGGCTTTCCAGGAAGCACTGAACGAAGCATGGGTCATCAAACAGCGCTCCAAGGCCGAGCTTGCCGGTCACATGAGCAAGGGTAAGTGGTAGGTAACTAGACAAAGAGGGTCCGCAGAGAAATCTGCGGACCCTCTTTGTCTAGAGGCTGAAGGTTAGAGGTTAGACATTAGACGTTAGAGGGGATTTGACAACCGACAGCCGACAAGCAACAAGCGACCAGCCACTAACGCCCGTCTTCCCCTGCGGATATGATCATCCGGCAAAATGCGTCCACCACTTCAGGGTCGAATTGGCTACCGGAAAATCTGCGCAGTTCGCTCAGGGCATCGCTGTAGGACAAAGCTTCCCGGTAAGGGCGGAAGCTGGTCATAGCGTCGAAGGCATCGGCTACGGCCATCATCCTCGCCTGCAGGGGGATTTCATGTTCCTTGAGGCCCCGCGGATAACCCGATCCGTCCCAGCGTTCATGATGGGCCAGCACGTGCTCGGCCAATACGGCATATTCGTTTACGGAACTGAGAATATTGTAGCCAATTTCCGGGTGCCGCCTAATCTGCCGCCACTCGGAGTCGGATAAGCTACCTTCCTTATTGAGCAGATCCTCGCTCAGCGCTATTTTCCCTATGTCGTGCATCAACCCCAGTGTATCGAGTTCACCCAGGCTCGATTGAGCGAGGCCCATAGTCTGGCCAAGCTCGACGCAAAGCTGTCCAACTCTGCGGGAGTGTTCTTCTTCGCGCCTGTTTTTTTCATGCAGTGTGCGCATAATGGTGGTTATGGTGCGGTATCGCATACTGCTGCTTTCTGTAAGCTTGCGCCTGTACATGTGGTCTTCGGCCTGTCGGAAAATCGCCGACATCTCCTGCTCTTCTGACTCCTTGCTCTCGTATCCGTAGGATACTGAAAGGTTGACAGATTCCACACTCTGGCTGGAAATTGCCGCTTCCAGGCGTTCGGCTATTGCGGCGGCCTGTTTGGAGTCTGTCCTCGGCAGCAGAATCATGAATTCGTCGCCCCCGATGCGGGCAATGATATCATCAGCGCGACACTCCTGCCGCATGGCATCGGCCACTTTGCGCAGAACCTCGTCGCCGGCGTTGTGGCCGAAGGCGTCGTTAATGAGCTTGAGACCGTTGATATCCAGCATGGTCAGGGTTAGAGGCAAGTTGCGCGGCGTGTCCAGTCTGCGCAGTTCTTCTTCAAAGAACCTGCGGTTATAGAGCCCCGTTAACTGATCATGGAAGCTCAGAAACAAAATGCGATCCTGTTTCTCTTTTTTCTCGGTGAAGTCTCGAAAGACAAGCACCACCCCCGTAATGTTGCCCTCCAGGTCGCGGATGGGGGCCGCACTGTCCTCAACGGGGGTCTCCAGGCCGTTGCGCGAAAGTAGCAAAGTGTGGTTGGCCAACTCTACCGTATCACCAGTCTGCAGCACCTGGTGTACCGGGTTTTGGCAGGTTTCACGGGTCAGCTCATTTACGATGCAGAAAACCGTGCCCAGAGGCAGGCCAATAGCTTCCTCCTGTGTCCAGCCAGTCAGTTCTTCGGCAACCTTGTTCATAATCTGGATGTTACCCGCGGTGTCGGTAGAAATGACCCCGTCGCCGATGGAGAAGAGGGTGGTTCTGAACTGTTCCCGCTCCCGATAGACACTTCGCTCCAAGAGTTTGCGTTGGGTGATTATTTCTGTGTACACAATGATGCCGCCAATAGAACCGTCAGCTTCAAACCAGGGGCGGCATTCCCACCGGGTCCATTCCGTCGAGCCGTCTGCCCGCACGTACAAGTCCTCGTCAGCACGGAGTACCTCTCCCTGAAGCGCCCTTTTGTGGACGTCACGCCATGCTTGCGGTAGGTCAGGGAAGACTTCATAGTGGTGCCTTCCGATGACATTCTCGTTGCTGATGCCATAGTCGTCAAGATACTTCTGGCTCACGTAGATATAGTTCATGTCTCTGTCGTGCACAGCCACGCCGCCCCGGTCATGTTGTATGACGTAGTTCATCAGGTCGCGGGAGTGCATCACTTGCTGTTCCATTATCTTGCGTTCCGAGATATCCCTTCCAACACCGACCAACCCATTTACCACACCGTCCCTTTCCCGTATAGGGGACAGGGAGGTCTGATAATACCTGACACCATCCCCGGTTGGGACAGACCACTCGTAGACTATGAACTCGCCCTGGAGCGCGCGCTCGCCAGCCCGCATGTGAACCTCTCCATCCAATTCTCCCAGCAGTTCGTTTGAGGTTTTGCCCAGGAAGTGATCTGGGGTTAGCCCCATCTGCGACACCCATGGACCGAACACTCCGGTATGCCGCTGCTCTGCATCCAGAGTGAAAACGATGTCATGCATAGACGCCATGATGTTTCGGAAGCGGGCCTCGCTGGCTTGAAGTGCTTCTTCCGAGCGTAACCTCTCTGTTATGTCAGCAAAAATGCAGGCAAACTGACCCGGCGCCGGGCGATATACCGTCACCTCGAAATGCATGTCCAGTGCGGCTGAGTAGTCTGTGAAGTGCGCCGACTCTCCGGTGAGGGCCACGTGACCGTAGGTGTTAATCCAGCGTTTTTCAATGCCGGGCAGGACTTCACGAACGGTCCGGCCAACGATATCCTTTGCGGACAGCCCGGTAAGGCGTTCGAAGGCTGGATTTACAGCCAGAAACCGGTAGTCGCAAGCCTCGCCTGTTTCGTCGCAGATAATCTCATGTAGCGCAAAGCCGTCCAGCATTCTCTCGAACAATGTCCGGTAGTTTTCATCAGCCTCGCGAGCCTGAGTAATATCATCGAAAGTAGCGTAGACCTGATAGGGTGTGCTCTCGCCCGGTTTGAAGAGTGGCACAGCGTTAATGGACAGCCAGACGTGCTTGCCGAGCTCGGGCTGATAGACACCCATAACCACAGGGCCGGAGGGCTTGCCGGTCCTCAAAGCCACCATAGCGGCATGTTCTTCGCCGGGAAAGTCGGATCCGTCTTCGCGAATGGAATGCCAATGGGGATCAAGGGATGTTCTGCCCTGCATCTGGTCCAGGGTAAGACCGAGGATGCGCTCTGCGGCAGGATTTGCGGCGATGATTTGCCCCGTGCCGTCCTGATATACTACGCCTTGCGCCATGGTAGCAAAGAGAAGCCTGTGTTCACGCTCGCTGGACTCAAGTTGGCGCAAAAGTGCCTTCTGTTCGGTTATGTCCCGAGAAACGCCCAAAATCCCTGTTGGGATTCCTTTCTCATCGCGCAAAAAGGATACATTGATCGAAAGATCAATGGTTCGGCCATCTGCGCAAAAGTGCTGAACCTCAAGGACGCGCGACCGCTGCTTGCTGACTGCAGGGTCCTTCTCCCGTTCTAGCTCGTCCATCAGAATTGCGGACATATCCCTGACATACTCTGGCGGATGCTTTTCGTGGACGGGCATTTTAAGATAGCGCTCGACAGCAAATCCGGTCAGGCGCTCTACTGATGGGCTGACATATGTGGTATTCAGTTTGAGGTCCATAGTCCAGACAATGTCGGAGACACCCGCCATTATGTTGCGGTAGAACATCTCCTGCTGGTGCAGGGTCTGCTCTGACTCTATACGCAGCCTGGTGTTGTTCATGGCGTTGGCGAAATGGGTCAACATGAGCTGTTCGTCTCCGTTATAGGAGTGTTTCCTGGTGACAGAGTCAAATCCCACAAAGCCAACGCAGTGGCCTCCGGAGAATATTGGAACGGTGAGCAGGCTTTTTACGCCCTGTGCCTCCAACAATTGTCGTTCTGGACTGTCGGGATCCAGTCGCGAAACATCGTCTATATATACCGGTTCACCACGCAGGTGCGACCTGAGCCAGTCCGGAATCAAAGCGAGAGCAAGATTCTGTAGAGAGTCGATCTGGGGCTCGATTCCCTCCCTGCACCATTCAAAGGTGTTGCTATGGCTGTCACGCAAAAAATCGTAGTCGAACACGTACACTCGGTCTACGCCCATGGCCAATCCTACGGCCCCCATGCACCGCGCTGTAAGCTGAGCGAAGTTTTCATTGCTGGCAGTAGCCATGGCCGCTGTGGTTTCCAATAGGACCTGGTACAGGGAACTATTCCTGTCGACCGTGCCACTCTGGTCAGTGGGGTTAATGTGCATGGTTTATGTACCTCCTAAAGAAGCGACTAATCAGTGCATTTCTCTAATCAGTGTGTATCTCCTGCAACTGAAACGTAGCCAAGTCAATTATTAATCAAGAAAACCGTGGCGGCATGAGCAGCGGCCCGTCACACCCTGTCAACCGTAATTAGACACCCGATTCATTTGTGCCTCAGATGGACATATCTATCGTGAGGGTATACACTATGGGTACACCATATAGTGGTGTCAGGCGGGTTTCACCCGGCTGCTAACCGTGAGAGAAGGCGTGAAATAGTGAGTAATCCAACTGTAATCATTTACACTAGCAAGAAGTGCGAGGAAAGCGCTGTGCTCAGGCAGTTCCTGCGCGACAATAATATCGAGTTTCGCGACAGGAACATCGACATGGACTATGACGCTCGCGAGCAGATGAACAACATTCTTAAAGCCGGCAACAAAACACCTGCAATGACGATTGGCGCCAAGACCTTTGTCGGTTTTGAGCGCAACAGCAAGGCCATAAAGAAAGAGCTCGGGATTAAGTAGTCCCGACGCTGATCAAAGAGAAAAGCTCCCCGAAGGTGACAGGGTTCTGTGGTCGCCTGAAGGGACTTCTTTTTTTCGTCGGTCCTGCTAGGGATGGCAGACCCGTCACTATTGCCCATGGTTGCAGGAAGAAGTTGCCGAAGATGTGAGAGAGAAAAAGGAAATCAACAGTTGATGTAGAAGGGATTCAATATCTCAAAATAACGTGTTATGAGGAGGTGAAACATGAATGGCTAATTACAAGATCGAGGATCTCGAGGGGGTAGGCGAGGTGCTGGGCCAGAAGCTCCGGGAGGCCGGAGTTAAGGATACCGACGCTCTGCTTAAGCATTGCCTGACTCCTAAACAGCGCAAAGACCTGGCCGAGAAGGCTGGAATCTCTCCGAAACGGATTCTTAAGTTCGCCAATATGGCTGATCTCTATCGCATTACCGGAGTAGGTTCAGAGTTCGCCGAGCTGCTGGAAGCAGCAGGGGTGGACACCGTGCCGGAGCTGGCAAGGCGCAATCCCGTTAATCTCACGGCAATGCTGCTCGCTGCCAACGAGGCGAAGAAACTGACCCGCCGCGTGCCGACCGAAAAGGAAGTCACCAAGTGGGTTGCCGAAGCCAAGACCCTGCCAAGAGCGTTGCAGTATTAGTTCCTACCGTCTTCGTGCAAAAAAAGGGCGGGCTCAGTTCATCACCTGAGCCCGCCCTCCCTTTCATTATGCGTACTTGCTTTCGAGGTACTCATCATAGGTGCCATTAACATCAATGATGCCTGAGTCGTTGATGGCAATTATGCGGTTGGCGATGGTCTGTATAAACTGATGATCATGTGACGTCAGAATCAGGTTCCCCCTATACTCACTTAAACCGTTGTTGAGGGCGGTAATTGACTCTAGATCCAGGTGGTTGGTGGGCTGGTCAAGCAGCAGGAAATTGGGGTTTGTAATCATCATCTTTGCCAGCATGCAGCGCACCCTTTCACCGCCGGAGAGGACCCGCAAAGGTTTGAGCGCCTCTTCACCCGAGAACAGCATTTTGCCCAGATAACTGCGCACGTAATTTTCGGTTTTGTCTTTGGAATATTGTCGTAACCACTCCACCAGATCATCATCGATACCTGCAAAATAACGCGAATTGTCCTTTGGAAAATAGCTCCGGGTTATGGTCACACCCCATTTGTAGCTGCCCGAATCCGGTTCGAGTTCTCCCGAGAGAATCTTCAGCAGGGTCGTGTTGGCTATTTCATTGCTTCCCACTAACGCTATCTTGTCTCCTTTGCGTACGGTGAAGGACACATTTCGCAAAACTTCTTCTCCGTCAACGCTTTTGGTTAGTTCGTTAACAAAGAGAATGTCGTTGCCCGCTTCTCGTTCGGGCTTAAAGCCGATGTAAGGGTAACGTCTTGTGGAAGGCTCGATATCGTCTAGAGTTATTTTCTCCAGCAGGCGTTTGCGCGAAGTAGCTTGTTTCGACTTCGACGCATTGGCGCTGAAGCGCGCTATGAACTCCTGCAGCTGCTTTATCTTATCTTCCTTCTTTTTGTTTTCGTCCTTCAGCATCTGGGTCGCCAGTTGGCTGGATTCGTACCAGAAGTCGTAGTTGCCCACAAAAAGCTTAATCTTGCCGTGATCTACATCCGCCATATGGGTACAGGTGGCGTTAAGAAAGTGTCTGTCATGGGAGACAATTATTACCGTCCCGGCAAAATCACCTAGAAATTGCTCAAGCCAGCGGACAGCCCTGATATCCAGATGGTTTGTGGGTTCGTCCAGGATGAGGATGCCAGGTTTGCCAAACAAAGCTTGTGCCAGGAGCACTTTCATCTTTTCTGCGTCCTGAAGTTCCGATAATTGCTTGTCGTGAAGCTCCGTACCTATACCAAGGCTCTGCAAAAGCGAAGAAGCGTCTGCTTCAGCCTCCCAACCATCCAGTTCAGCGAACTCGCACTCAAGTTCCGCAGCCAGGAAACCTTCTTCGTCCGTCAGGTTCTGCTTAGCATATAGTTCATCCTTGGCGCGCATTATATCAATAAGCCTTGTATGCCCCATGATCACGGTATCCAGGACTAGCTCCTGGTCGAACCTGAAGTGATCCTGTGTCAGCACGGACATCCTCACATCACGTGGCACCGAGACACTCCCGGTGCTTGGCTCAAGGTCGCCTGACAATATGCGCAGGAAGGTGCTCTTGCCGGCCCCATTGGCCCCAATGACTCCGTAGCAGTTTCCTGGGGTAAACTTAATGCTGACATTGGAGAACAGGTTGCGGCCCCCAAATGAGAGGCTTACATTATCAATGTTTAACATGTCATCCCACCTTCAAAGATGTGCCGCGACATTATATCATATGCGTGATTAGTTTGCTCAGGCCATCTTTGTATATGAGTTGGCAAGGCATAGCGAATGCAGGTTCAGCCGGCTATGGATCGATCTCGGCATCGTTGTCAAAACCTTCGTTCTCCCAAAACCCCTGGTAGTCAGCATCCGCTGAAACTTCCATGCCAATCACCCAACGAGCCCATTTGTAGCCCAGTTTGTCTTCGGCCACCACAATGAAGGGATAGCCCAGCGAGGCCGGTAGCGTGATACCGTTTGAGGAATACGCCAGCAGCATATCTCGTTCGCGTATTGTGGTAACCGGCAGCGACGTGGTATAGCCGTCGTGACAGTGAAAAATAACGACCTGAGCGTTTTCGGTCAGCCCGGCTTCGTCGAGGAGTTCCACAATCCTGACGCCTTTCCACAGCACTGTAGCTGTCCAGCCCTCCACGCAGTGCAATGTGACCAGTCTCTGGTGTGCAGTAAACTTCAGGACGTTATCGTAGCTGAGGACCAGAGGGCCCTCTACTTCTCCGGATACTTTCAGGCTGTAACTACCCATATCGACTTGTTGAATTCCTCTGATGGAATTATCCCGGGGGCCAATGGAGGGATCCAGTCGCACCCCCTGATAATCACGAATCTCTGTGGCAGAGAAACGCAACTCCGTGGGGCGAGACATGACGTCGACAATGTCCGACGGCAGGCCTCGGTCAAAGAGGCAGCCGGAAAGGGTGGTGGCAAGTGAACCTACGGCAAACAGCAGTATTAGGTACACACTGGGAGTCCTCTTCACATCTTCGCCTCTTTTCACGTAATTTTCTTGCAAATTGATTCGAAGTGCTGCAAATAACGCAAACCATATTATAATAATAGTAACGCACTAGTATCTGGTGCGTTACAGAAATCTGACAGGGGGGCTGACCATGGCATTTCTTAAGAATCTGGGAGAGAAACTGGGCACTGCGGCGGGCAATGCTGCAGACAAGGCTAGACAGTTGGCGGAAATCTCAAAGCTTAATTCGGCCATCGGCACCGCAGAGAAGAGCATAACTGACACGTACCTGGAAATGGGCAAACAGCTCTTTGAGCAGGAAAAGGATAATCTCACCAGCGTTTACGGTGAGCATGTAGGTAAGATTCTCAAGGCGCAGGATACTATTGAAGAACTCAGGCAGAAAATTGCGGAGCTGAAGGCGGAGGACAAGCCCGAAGAATAGGGCAATTTTAACTGGGGACAGTCCTGTTACCTGGCCAGGTCAGGTAACAGGACTGTCCCCAGTCTCATCTCAGTATGGATATTCTGGCCAAAGGCCAGATAATGCATATTCCCCGCCCAACCACGTGGTCGGTCTCTGCCAGGCCCCAGTCGCGGCTGTCGGCACTGGAGGGCCGGTTATCACCCAGAACAAACATGTGGCCTGCGGGCACGGTCAGTGGCCCAAAGTCACCCCGCCAGGGTTGGGCATAGGGCTCATCCAGCGGGGTGCCGTCAACAAAAACCGTGCCGTCCCGAATCTCGACGGTTTCACCCGCCAAGGCGATCAGCCTCTTGACGTAGGGGTAGTCCGGTTGCAGTTCTTCCGGGGGCCAGAAGACGACGATATCTCCCCGTTCCATTTCACCAAAACGATAGGACAGCTTCTCCACAAAGAACATGTCCTTTATTTTGAGCGTGGGCTCCATCGAACCGCTGGGGATGGAACGGGCTTCGCCGATGTACGAGCGTATGAAGAAAGCAAAAATCATGGCTAGAATAAAAGGCAGGAGCCATTCCCGCCAGAAGCTCTTTTGCACAGTAAACCCTCCCAGGCAAGTCCTACCGATATATTCTTCAGGCAGGTACCAAAACCCTTGTGTCGAAGGGTATATATAGCATGAGCCGTTTCGGCTGCGATAAGAGGTGAAGCATGAACGATATTAACCGCGGGCACATAAGATCTATCAGAGGCGGTGTGATAGAGGCCGAGTTTATGAGCAAGCTACCCAGGATAAAGAACCGCCTGGTGCTTGAAGGCCGGGAGAGCATAGTTATGGAGGTCAGCTCACACCTGAGTGACACAACTGTCAAGGCCATGGCTCTGACCTTTACCGGCGGCATGGCTAGGGGAGACGTGGTCATCGACAGTGGGGAACCGGTCAAGGTGCCGGTTGGCCAGCAGGTGCTCGGCAAAATGTTTGATATGTTTGGCAACAGACTTGACAGCGGCGAACCTCTAACCGATGCCCCCTTACGGTCAATACATCAGAAGCCCGTCCCTTTTTCCTCGCGCACCACATCAAGCGAGCTATTCTTGACCGGGATTAAAATGATCGACGTGCTGACCCCACTGGCCCGAGGCAGCAAGGCGGGGCTGTTCGGCGGAGCAGGGGTTGGCAAGACGGTTCTGATTACGGAACTCATAAACAACACGGCTTCACAGGCAGAAGGATACAGCATTTTTTGCGGCATAGGAGAGAGGTCGCGCGAGGCTGAAGAACTCTATCGAGAGGTCCGCGATGCAGGAGTTCTGGAGAATGCGGTACTTATTTTTGCCCAGATGAATGAACCTCCTGGTGCCCGTTTCCGCGTTGGGCACGCTGCGCTTACCATGGCCGAATACTTCCGTGACGTGGACAAACGTGACGTACTACTGCTGATTGACAACATTTTCCGGTTTGTACAGGCGGGATCTGAGGTATCGGGCCTGATGGGCAAGATGCCGTCGCGTGTCGGGTATCAGCCTACCCTGAGCACAGAGTTGTCGGAGTTACAGGAGCGCATCAGCAGCACCCACACCGGTGCGATAACCTCCATACAGGCAGTGTATGTTCCTGCTGACGATTTTACCGACCCCTCTGCAACCCACACCTTTTCCCATCTATCTGCGTCAGTGGTTTTGTCTCGCAAACGTGCCAGCGAGGGACTCTACCCTGCCATAGATCCCCTGGCTTCTTCCTCTACCATGTTGTCCAGAAGCGCAGTGGGAGACCGACACTACACTATTGCCCGGGAAATCCGCAGAACTCTGGCCACCTATGAGGGGCTAAAGGATATCATTGCCATGCTGGGTATTGAGGAGATATCGAAATCAGACCGCGACCTGGTGTACAGGGCGCGGCGGCTGGAGCGCTTTCTCACACAGCCCTTCTATACCACCGAGCAGTTTACAGGCCTTGAGGGCAAAGCGGTGTCGCTGGACGATGCCTTGCGGGGCTGTGAAAAGATACTGAATGACGAATATGCGGGCTATGATGAAAGCGACTTATATATGATAGGACCCATCTCCGACGCCGACCGGAAGAGGCAGGAGAAGTCTCGATGATAGTCAGGCTGATGCTACCTCATAAAATGCTGCTGGAGACTCCTGCCACAAGAATAACCGCGCCTGGCACCAGTGGCTCGTTTCAGGTGTTGCCGCGGCACGTGGATGTGGTGTGGAGTCTGCAAAGCGGCATCCTGCAGATTAACACGACAGAAAGCGAGGTATACTTCGCAATAGACCGTGGCGTGCTGGTCAAGGAAGGGGACGTTGTGCACGTTTCCTGCTACGAAGCCATCAAGGGTGATTCGCTGGAGGCGCTGCATAGCATGATTAGCGAACGGTTTACAGAAATTGACGACCAGGAGCGCAAGACGCGTCAAGTGCTGCTGAACATGGAGATGAATACTAAGCTCAAACTCAAACAGCTAGAGCAGTAGCACTGAAGGAGGGCTGGCAGTGAATGAAAAGAAGCCAACCGCGGAAGAAAAGATGTTGCGCAAAGTTGAGTCCGACGCCCGCATAAAAATCCGGGGTCGTTCCAAAACAGATACCGTGGTCTTCGGGCTTGGCATGTTCGGCATAGTCGGATGGTCTATTGTCGTGCCCACGGTCATGGGGATTGCTCTAGGTGTGTATTTGGACGGACGTGTCGATTCCGGGTTTTCCTGGACCCTGACCTTGCTGTTTGCCGGTGTGATAGTCGGCTGCATAAACGCCTGGTACTGGGTGCAGCAGAAGAGCTCGCAAAGATAGGGGGCGAATCGATGGTATTGGCATTTATGGGGGGATTGGTTCTGGGCCTTCTTTTCTTTGGCGGTTTGTACGCCAGCGTGGACAGACTTACCACTGCGAAGTACCCAGCGTTGATGATGCTAGGCAGCACAGTGGCGCGCATGACTGTGCTGCTGGCAGGAGTTTATCTCCTGATGCAGGGAGAGGTGAGAAACGCGGCTGCAGCTTTGGTCGGCATTGTCATCGCCAAGTTTGGGCTGATATATCTTGTCAAGAAACGGGCGTCTAGCCTCAGGCGAAAGGAGTGAAGAAATGATACTGGATCCTAGCTCGATTGTATATTTTGAGTGGGGCTTTGTGCGCATCACTGCCACTTTGGTATTTACCTGGCTGACAATGCTCCTGCTGGCAGTCACCTCGTACCTGATTACCAGGGGCATAAAAGCCGATACTGAAGTCTCACGTGGTCAACACGCCCTGGAGGCAATCCTTGAGATTATGAGGTCTCAGATAGAGCAGGTGAGCCGGAGAGATGCAAGCCGATACATGCCCTTCATAGGCACGATGTTCATCTTCATCTTTGTCTCCAACGTGCTGGGTATAGTTCCTGGTTACATTTCTCCCACTGGGTCGCTTAACACCACCATCGCACTGGCCTTTTGTGTGTTTCTGGCCGTGCCTGTATTTGGCGTGTCCAGTCAGGGGTTAGGCAGATACCTGAAGCAGTACCTGGAACCCACATTCATAATGTTACCCTTTAACATCGTCAGCGAGATTACCCGTACCCTGTCGCTAGCGATTCGGCTTTACGGCAACGTGATGAGCGCGAACGTCATCATAGCCATTCTGCTTACGGTGGTTCCCTTCTTGTTCCCCGTTGTCATGCAGGCTCTTGGCCTCTTAACGGGTGTGATACAGGCGTACATCTTTGCCATACTGGCCATCGTCTATATCGCCTCGGCGGTAAGTGATGACGAAGCGACCAAAGACAAAACAGTAGAGGAGGAAGTTTAATGGATACTCTAGCGGTCATCGGCATGACCTCGATTTTTGTGGCAGGTTTCACCATGGCTATAGGCTCGATCGGTCCCGCCATCGCCCAGGGTCGGGCGGTGGAGCAGGCGCTGCGCTCTATAGCTCAGCAGCCTGACGAATCGGATACGCTGTCCCGAACACTCT
>DDWC01000177.1 GCA_002345475.1 Firmicutes bacterium UBA2296 | reverse complement strand
CGCCAGAAGCTGCGCACGCCAAGGTCGGCCCCGCCAGCGCTTTGGCTCATTGGGCTTTTGTAAAGGGCTTGCCCCTCCTGGGACGAATGTACCGCTACAGCGACAAGTGCACCGGATGTGGCGCCTGTGTGGAGATGTGTCCCATGGGTGTCATCAGTCTTGGCTCCAACGAAAGACCTGTATGGTCGAGGGGCTGCGAACATTGCATGCGCTGTGTGAACCATTGCCCCTTCGATGCCATTGAAGTGGGGCGTCTTACCGTCGGCAAGAAACGTTACAAATACTGGACGACACAGAGATAGACATATTCAGCAAATAGATGGGGGGAACGGACATGAAAGATCGCAGGCAGGCGCGCATACTCGAGCTGGTCGCCAACGAGCCTATCGAGACACAGGAAGAACTGGCCTCATACCTGGAGTCGGTAGGGTTTAAGGCCACACAGGCCACAGTTTCACGGGACATAAAGGAACTGGGGCTAATAAAGGTCATGGGCAAAAGCGGCAGACAGATATACACACAGTCGCCGACCAGCGGGGGAGACAGCCTTGCGGATCGCCTGGTGCGCATCCTGCGCAACGCAGTGACCCACATGGATTACGCCTCGCATTTCATTGTCATTAAGACCTTCTCCGGAGGAGGCAACGCAGCGGCGGCTGCTCTGGACAGCTTGCAGCTTTCCGGAATCATGGGCACCATCGCTGGTGACGACACCGTAATGATAATCGTCAAGAACGCCGAAGAGACTGCCGATGTGGTGTCGCGCCTAGAACGCATGCTGGAGCGCCAATCCTGAGATGCGCATCATTGTCTGCATCAAACAGGTACCCGCTACCACAGACGTGGCGGTGGACGAAACCACGGGAGTGCTGAAGCGCGAAGGCATCAAGACTCGCCTTAACCCCTATGATCTTTATGCGCTGGAGACTGCCTTGCGCCTGCGGGGCGCCCACGGCGGAGAGATAACGGCACTGACCATGGGGCCTCTTCAAGCTCGCAGCGTCATAGCCGAAAGCTTCATGATGGGCGTGGACCATGGCTATCTTATTTCTGACAGGGCCTTTGCCGGAGCCGATGTCTGGGCTACTGCCCGGGCCATCTCCGAAAGTATAAAGCTCCTGGGCGACTATGACCTCATAATCTGTGGCAAACAGACCACCGACGGAGACACGGCTCAGGTTGGCCCGGAAATTGCTGAACTCCTCGGCATCCCTCACTTGAGCAACGTGCTGTCCCTGGGGGTGCCGGACAAAGGGAGTTTGCCCGCTTTGACAGATATGGGTGATAGCCGCATCGAGCTTTCCGTCAGGCTACCTGCTCTCATTACGGTTGAAAAGGGTATTAACACGCCGCGCCTGCCTTCTTACCGTCGCAAACAGGCTAGCGCAGGGCGAGAAATACCGGTAATAGCTCTGTCTGACCTTGCCGAGAGCCGACCTGAACTATACGGCCTGAGAGGGTCGCCAACGCAGGTAGAGCGCGTATTTGTGCCCGAGGCCGACAACACCCACGAGGTCTGGGAAGACGCTCCGGCTTTTCTGGCGCGTCGCCTGGTAGGCGAACTGCGTGGACGCAAACTACTCTAACCCGGGGAAGGAAAGATGCAAACAACATGAAGCGCATCGTAGTGTTGCCTGAACGAGTTAAGGACATGGCGGCGGCGGTGGACTCCTGTCCCTTCGCCGCCCTCTACATTGAAGCAGGGGTCCTCAAAGCCAGCGAGGAGTGCACCGCCTGCGGCCTTTGCGGTGTTGTCGATGTGGTGGATGACGCCATAGCTGAAGTGGATCTTTCTATGTGGCGGGGTATCGCCGTATTCTGCGAGCTGGCCGAGGGCAAAATGGCCCCTGTATCCCGTGAGCTGCTCGGTAAAGGACGCGAGCTGGCCGACAAGCTCTCGTGGCCTCTTTACGCCGTGGTGCTGGGAGCAGACGCGGCAGCGGCAGCGGACGAGGTCGCCCGCTATGGAGCCGACCAGGTCTACCTGTATGAACACGAGTCGCTAAGACACTTTCTCATCGAGCCCTACACCGCACTGCTGGCGGACTTCGCTGGCGAAGTGAAGCCTTCTGTCATGCTTTTTGGAGCGACCAATCCAGGGCGTTCCCTGGCGCCGCGACTGGCAGCCCGGCTCAAGACGGGCCTGACTGCCGACTGCACGGTGCTGGACATCAGGGATGACGGTCAGCTGGTTCAGATACGCCCCGCCTTTGGCGGTAACATCATGGCCCAGATAGTGACTCCTGCCCACCGGCCGCAACTGGCTACGGTACGCTATAAGGTGTTTTCGGCCCCGGAGCCCTCTGAAACACCCACCGCAGAAATAATACACAGAGAAGTGGACCAGGCCCTGCTGTCCTCTGGCATTGAAGTTCACCGGGTAATCCCGGCCGGCAAAGAAAAGGGCATCCAGGACGCTAAAGTTCTGATCGTGGCTGGCCGCGGCGTAAAGGACAAGGCGGGCATTGCCATCCTCAGAGAACTGGCCGGCGAGCTGGGCGGCGTCCTGGCCGGTACCAGGCCACTGATAGAGGCCGGACTCTTTGAACAGAGGGACCAGATCGGCTTGAGCGGGCGCACTGTTGCTCCCGAACTTATCATCACCTGTGGCGTATCGGGCTCGGTGCAGTTCGTGGCCGGCATGAAGAACGCGGCCTGTATTGTCGCCATAAACAAGGATAGAGCGGCGCCCATATTTAACGTTGCGCACTACTCTCTGGTGGGCGATCTATATGAGATAGTTCCTGCGCTTCTTCAGGAAATACGGGAAGGGAGAGCATAGCCATGAACTACGCCGTCCTAAGTTCTGCGGACGTGGATTTCCTCAAGGGTGTTTTCGGCGAGCGCCTCATTGTGGGCGAAGATATAGTAAGCGATTATGGGCATGACGAGATGGGTTCTGTGGTCTCCATGCCAGAAGCTCTGGTCCATGCCGTTTCACGGGACGAGGTGGTTTCCCTGCTGCGCTACGCCAACGAGCGGCGCATTCCTGTCACCCCGCGGGGACAGGGCACAGGACTGGTGGGCGGTTGCGTGCCCCTATACGGCGGCATACTGCTCGATCTCAGCAAGATGAACCACATTCACGCCCTCGATGACGACAACCTCTCCCTGGTGGTGGAACCCGGCGTGCTACTGATGGAAGTCAGCCAATATGTTGAAGAACGGGGACTCTTCTATCCTCCCGACCCGGGCGAAAAGAGCGCCACCATAGGCGGCAATATTTCTACCAATGCCGGCGGCATGCGGGCGGTGAAATACGGCGTCACCCGTGACTACATCCGTGCTCTGGAAGTTGTCCTGCCCGGAGGCGAAGTCATTGAAGTAGGCGGCAATGTGGTGAAGAACAGTTCAGGTTACGCCCTGAAAGACCTCTTTGTCGGTTCAGAGGGCACGTTGGGCGTCATTACACAGGCCACTTTGCGGCTCTTACCGCTGCCAAAAGAAGTGGTCAGCCTGCTCATACCGTTTCCCACTCTGGAAATGGCCATCGATACGGTTCCCGAGATAATCCGCTCCCGCAGTACGCCTACCGCGGTGGAGTTCATGGAACGTGGTGTAATCTCTGCCGCCGAGCGTCTGCTGGGGCGCGAGTTCCCCGACAACTCTGCCGACGCTTACCTTTTGCTATCCTTTGACGGTAACAGCAGCGACGAAGTCGAGAAAGCCTACGAAGAAGTGGCGCAATTGTGTCTTTCCCGGGGCGCCATCGACGTGTTCATCTCGGCTACAGCCGATCGCCAGGAAACAATCTGGTCTGCTCGCGGAGCCTTCCTCGAAGCTATCAAGGCAGAAAGCCCCGAGCTCGAGGAATGCGATGTGGTAGTACCCCGGGCCAGGGTGGCAGATTTCATCCGCTTCACCCGCGAGGTGGAGCAGAAAGTCGGCCTGAAAATCATGAGTTTTGGGCACGCCGGCGACGGCAATCTCCATGTATATATGCTGCGGGGCGATCAGGACGACAGGCTCTGGCAGGAACTGCTGCACCGTTCTATGGTTATGCTTTATGACCGGGCCACCGAGCTGGGCGGCAAGGTTTCGGGGGAGCATGGCATCGGTAGCAGCAAGCTGGCCTACCTGGCCCAGGAAGAGAACCCGGCCATAATCAGCCTGATGCGGGGCATTAAACAGGCCTTCGATCCCCGTGGCATCCTCAACCCGGGGAAGATAGTCTCATGAGCGAAAAAAGCAAACTGGTTACCGCACTGTACGAAGCAGGGGTCATGCTGGAGGTGCTGGAACCCAAGTCTTTTCGTTCCCGAGCCTATCTCAGCGCTTCGCGCCTGGTGGAGGATTCGCCCTACACGCTGGAGGAACTGACCCAGGAGAAAAAAGCCCTGGAGATAAAGGGCATTGGCAACTCACTTTTCGCTCAGATATCGGCCTTTGCCGCCACAGGGGTCTTGCCTGTCAGGACAGACCTTGATTCAGTATGGCCGGACGGCCTGTGGGAAGTGCTGCGCGTTCCGGGCTTCGGACCGCGCAAGGTGAGTGCCCTGTACCACGAATTAGGCATTTCCTCGCTGGCTGAGCTCGAATACGCCTGTAACGAAAATCGTCTTATTACCTTGCATGGCTTTGGCCACAAGACCCAGGAGAAGGCGCTGGAGTCCATTGCTCGTCTCAAATCCGAAAGAGGCAAGAGGCTCTTCGCCGATGTTGAAGACCTGGCCGAAACGCTCCTGTCTGAGCTCCGTCAGGTTGCCGGCCTGGCTTCGCTGGACATAGCAGGGGAGTACCGTCGTCTTCTTCCGGTCACAGACGGCCTGAAGTTCGTGGTAACGGCAGATCCGACAGATGACGTAACCTTTCCTGGCTGGTTAGCGCCGGACGAGAATCCTGTGTTCCCACCTGTCCCGGGAGGCACGGCCTATGTGGGGGAGCGCGAGGGAGTCAAAGTGGCGTTGTATCTTTATGCCCCAGCGCAGCTGGGAACTGCCATGGCCTGGCACACCGGCAGCGATGACTACCTGGCGTCCATTGGGGCGTCGGCAGAACACTTAGCCCCCAGCGAAATGGAGTACTTCGCCGCTTTTACTGAGCCTTTCAGAGAGCCCTGGCAGCGAGAGGATGAGCAGCTCATGGCCGAGGACGCAGGACCAATCCTCACCATGGCGGACATACCGGGAGTTCTGCACGTGCACAGCACCTACAGCGATGGTTCAGCGTCAATTCTGGATCTGGCTCGAGCAGCCAAAGGGGCTGGATTTAAGTACTTGGGTATTGCCGATCACAGCCAGACTGCCGTATACGCCCGGGGACTTACCGTGGACAGACTTAGAGAACAATGGGACGAGATCAACAGGCTTAACGAAATACCTGAACTGTCCGGCCTGCGCATCCTGCGGGGCATTGAGTCAGATATCCTGGCTGACGGCAGTCTCGACTACCCAGAAGAGATCCTCGCCCAGTTCGACTTTGTGGTGGCCTCGGTGCATTCACAGTTTCGCATGTCCCGCGAGGACATGACGGCCCGACTCGTCCGGGCCGCGCTGAACCCCCACGTGGACATAATTGGCCATCTCACCGGACGCATTCTTCTCGGCCGCCCGGGGTATGACTTCGACTTCGACGCAGTTCTTGCCGCCTGTAAGCAGAGCGGCACGGCCCTTGAGCTAAACGCCAACCCCCATCGCATGGATATTGGCTGGCGCCACTGCCTAGCCGCACGAAAGGCCGGAGTCAAGGTTGCCATCAACCCCGATGCCCATCACCCCGAGCATCTAACCCACGTCAGCTATGGCCTTAACATCGCCAACAAAGCTGGGCTGCGCCGGGACGATTTGTTTGAGATCAAGCTGTAGCGAGCCGCCAGCCGCCAGCCGCCAGCCGCCAGCCGCCAGCCGCCAGGGGGCAGACGTTAGACGTTAGGCGCCAGGCCCCAGCCAGATGCGAAACATCCCTACCGTAGGGGCACAGCATGCTGTGCCCACCGCCCCTTTAGTCGCAGCTTCCACTTCCAACGTCCCTTAATGTAGATTTCCTAATATGATTCAAGCCTTTTCTGTGGATAACTAACGCGCTCTGTGAATGCCGTTTCGTGTAATAAAGGTGAATAAATGGCATGCGGTGTTTGCAGACATCCTCTGGGCTGTGACTTTACGTTTTTTTGAATGTAAGTTACACTATTGCCCGGAGAGACGATTCGCACTAACCTGAGGAGTCTTTGACTGCCTCGTATGCGGATGTAAGAGTCTCTCCTTCTTATGCTGTTTTACGGCTACGCTTGCGCTGGCGGATGTGCTCAGGTACCGTCAAATGCTTCAAAATGTATTGGTTAGCCTCTGTCCGGGAGATTGGCGCTCCCTTAGGGTCACGGATAACGTAAGGTCGATCTTCCTTAAGGATGGTCAGGATCCGACCTGCGAGATTGTTTGCCACGACACATACGGCCTGAGCATGGCAATGGCCTTTCTCCGTCATGGCTTTATAGTAAATGCGCGCTAGCTCAATGTCCCACCTACGGGCACGGTCTGCGGCCAGATAAAGAGCTCGTTTCAAGTGGTTAGGCCCTTGCTTAGTCATCCTAAGGCCTGGAGCTGCGCGTTCACCAGACTCACTCACCTCAGGGATAAAGCCGGAATATCCTTTATACTTCTTTAGGCTGCTGAATCTGTCCGGGTCCCCTGTGCATGCTATGAGGACTGGAGCAAGAATACGACCCACGCCTGGAACAGTCTCGACGACCCGCGAGGGATGCGCTGCGGGATAGTTTACTGCAATGAGCTTGTCGTGTTCCTCAACTTTGCTCTCACATGTATCTAGTATGTCCAAGTAATTGCCCATGGTTAGGGCTATGGCCTGGAAATACATCTTGTTTTCAATACCGTGCAATTTGCAGACTTCGCTAGCCAAGTTGAGGACAAACGGGACTAGCTTCAAGTCATCAGCTTTTGCATCATGCCTGGCCAAAAAGTCGCTAAGACCCGCCTGGCCAGCCCGCATGATGTCAAAAGGATTTATGAACTTACTTAAGAAAGGTCGCCAAGCTTTATGGTAGAAGTTATCTCCGAGCAAGCTAGAGAGTCCGGGCAGAATGTCATGGCACAGAGCTTTGATGCGCTTCTTTTCGCTGGTTGCCAGTTCCTGTAATCTAACACGTTCTCGGGTCAGTATCTGCAGCACCATTATCTCTTCCCTAGGGATCACAACAGGTGTTAGCACTTCATAATCCCTGCCCATGGCCGCTAGGACCTTGGCGTCAAGCTTGTCGGTTTTCCTCTTGCCGTTTAGGTAGCTACGGTAATGTTTAACCCGCTTGGCATTGACCATGTATACATCATAGCCTTGAGCCTTCAGTACCCTTGAGATGGCAATCCAAGACCTCCCGGTGGGTTCCAAAACAAAGATGATCTTATCCTCCGGGTGCTCCGCCGTGGACCGTGCCAGATTGACCAGCGCATCAATCTCGTCAACAGTTGTAAAGAACCTGAACGTCTTCTTCCCTGCAGGGCCCAGAATGTAGGCTTCATGTTGGGCTGTAACTCCCAGATCAATACCGACACTCACTTCAGACAACCGGCTCTCCTCCTTCACATGTATTTAGGCACGGGTCGTTGGGTCCTGCAAACACCAGCCTTGTCAGTGATAAGAGACTGCCCTAGACAGAGCACCTCAATTTCCTTAATCGGTTCAGCGCAGGACCAGGTTACAATCTACGTTAATGGGCAGTCCTAGATTCCCAGGCTCCCAAGGGGCACAGTAGAGTCCCCGGCCTGCCTGAACTATTCAACAAAGGGTTTTTAGATTCCCCCTGGTCGAACACTTATCCACAGCTATCATGATACAAGGGGCACAGCATGCTGTGCCCA
>DDWC01000176.1 GCA_002345475.1 Firmicutes bacterium UBA2296 | reverse complement strand
GCGGAGGGCTCCGCCAAAACCCCACAACATCATGTTGAACCACATCCAGAAGGTGGTGCCTATGGCGATAAACCCGGCGTAATCCATAGTCCCAGCCAATTCGGCAAAGGTGCCCAGAGCGATGTTGTCGGGACCCGCCAGCGCCCGAGTGGTGAATATATAGGCAAAGGGAAAGAGGACAGGCCATATTAGCAGAGAAATAAACCATGAGGGATAGCGCAGGTAGTTGATCCACTGCCGACGCACCACCGCCAGGGTGGCTGGCCACAATCTGGGGTGCAAGTCTTGTCTCACTGTTCTCCCTCCTATTCGCGCAATGATTTGCCGGTCAGATGGATAAAAACATCTTCGAGACTGACGTCCTTGCCCACGAAATTGACAATGCCGGCACCGCGATTGACCAGATACGTGAGTGCATCTCCTGACGTAATGCCCCCATTTAAGTGCAAAGTGATTGAATGATGACGCGATGACTGATCAAAGGATGCCTGGACGTTGCGCGCGCCCAGCTCGATGAGGCCATGCTGCCATTCTTCGCACCACTGTTGTGTTTCTATGGAGAATAGTCGCTTGTCCTCCAGCATACGCTTGAGGTTCCCAGGAGTATCGAGGGCGATGATTCTGCCATGGTCGATGATGGCGATACGGTCGCAGAGCTGGTCAGCCTCCTCCATATAATGAGTGGTTAGGAGGACAGTGCGCCCCTCGGCCCTGATCTCAAGGATGATTTCCCGCAGGTTGCGGGCCGACTGCGGATCAAGACCTGCAGTCGGCTCGTCAAGTATAAGAATCTGTGGTTCGGCCAGCAAGGCCTTGGCCAGGCTGATGCGTTGCCGCATACCTGTGCTGTATTTCTCCACGTTTTCGTCGGCACGTTTGTCCAGCGAGAAGCGCTCCAGAAGGGCGTTGATGCGAGGCCTGGCCAGGCGCTTGGGGATGCCGTAAAGAGCGGCGAAATATTCGAGATTTTCCCTGCCCGTCAGCTTCCAGTAAACAGAACGTTCACCAGCCAAAACGGTACCAATGTTGCGCAGAGCTTGTGTAGGATGCAGAACTACGTCAATACCTCCTGCCTTAACAGTTCCCGAGGTTGGCCTGAGCAGCGTTGAGATCATTTTGATGGTGGTGGTTTTGCCGGCCCCGTTTGGACCCAGCAGACCAAACACCTCTCCCTGATCTATCTGGCACGTGACATTGTCTACTGCCACGAATGTGGCTCCGTTTTTTCTGTTGTCCCTGCCTCTAAGGGGGAATTCCTTGCGAAGACCGTCCAGCTCCACCATCGCTATTGACATTATTAAGCCACCTCTTAATTATTCGATCTTTGACCTTATTATGTACTAGGGTCATTAGTGCTGTCAAGGCAATTATTGACCCGTATTCTTATTTTTATTAACTATGTGCCTTTATAGTTTGTCATACACGTTAGACTTCCCGGTAATTTGGCCGTTCGGCAATGGGGGATTATTGTGAGAAAGCTCTGCTATGTAGGAATTGATCTGGGGGGCACCACTGTAAAAGCAGTGCGGCTCGCCGATGACGAAGTGGGCGTTGTTGAGAGAATACCCACCCTGGGTCGCGAATCACCAGGGAGAATACTGGACGATATCGCGCATCTGGTCACAAAAGTTGCCGCTGGCGCTTCTATTGCGAGTGTGGGCATTGCCATGCCAGGACTGGTGGATCCGGTCACCGGTAGCAATTCCTTTGCAGGGAACTTGCGGTGGCGAGACGTCGCTGTACGAGAAGAACTGGAGAAAAGGCTGAAGGTACCAGTGGTTGCTGAAAATGATGCCAACGCCGCAGCCTTGGGTGAGCATAGCCATGGCCTGACTGTCGGCGTCAGTGACTTCCTCTTTCTCAGTCTGGGCACAGGAATAGGTGGCGGAGTATTCGCGGGAGGTCACCTGCTGTCGGGATGCCGCGGAGCTGCGGGAGAAATAGGGCATATGATACTCAGTCCGCAGGGGCCCAGGTGTAGCTGTGGCAGTAATGGGTGCCTGGAGGCCCTGGCTGGCGGCTGGGCCATAATCAGGGACGCCCAGGCAGCAATCAAACAAGGTCAGGAGACCGTTTTGAACAGACTGGCTGCCTGTGGAGAGCCCCTCGACGTAAAGGCTGTGGCCGAGGCCGCCAGGTCTAATGACGCCGTGGCCAGGGAGATCATCTGCCGTGCTTTGTTTTGGCTGGGTCTGGGTGTTGCGAACGCAGTCAATCTCCTTAACCCGAGCCTTGTGGTCCTTGGCGGTGGACTTTCTCTCATGGGCGATCCACTGCTTGAAGCCGTCCGAGATGCCGTTGCCACCTACGGCATGCCCACGCAGAGAGAATCAGTCCGTATAGAGCTTTCGCAACTTAAGGATTATGCCGGTGTTCTCGGTGCGGTGGAACTGGCACGTCGGTCGCAGATTATCTAAAGGGGATGGTACATGATGGACGACTGTAAATTGGAGCAGTTACAGGGCCGGATTTTTTCTCAGGGAAGACTTCTGGAACAGCGGTTTTTTGAACATTACCGTGGGCGCGCCAGCGTCCAAAGCTGTTTTCGCGCCTTGCTTGCTTATCAGAATGACGATGGGGGGTTCGGCGCGGGTATTGAGCCCGACCTGCTGACGCCGGAAAGCACCGGCATTGGGGCAGAAACTGCACTATACTACTGCGACGTCCTGGGGTGGCGGGAAGAGACCATGCTGACGCAGGTGACGCAGTGGGTGCGCGAAGCTATCGGGAACGGCTTAGTCATACCACACCCACCGCAGAACATGCGTCTGTATCCTCACCAGCCATGGTGGGACTCACCTGACGCAAACCGCATTCTTTCGGTTGCGGGCTTACTGCGGTTGCTCGGTGCCGATGACCCCGCGCTCTTTGTCAGGACAGACCAACTGGCAGAGAGTCTGCTGCTGCCAGCTGAACTAACGTTTTATGACTACCCGGCGTTGATATATGCCGTCTATGCACCTGAGTTACCTCGGCGTGACGAGATAATCGGCCATTATGTCGAGCGACTGCCCCGCTTCCTGGAGAAAAACAGCGACCACTTTCCCCTCTTTGGCCGATACTGGTATCATGCTCAACCTCTGGTTGACCCGGCTATACTGGCCCGGGAAAGGACTCGAGTACTCGCCGCCTTTGGTGATTCCGGCACCCTGCCCAACCCCTATCCGACCTTACCCTGGTGGGAGACCATGTTCACTCTTGATGCCCTGATGATTTTGCGCATGACGGAATAGGTGCAGGCTTGCCCCAAGACAAAATCCCGTGGTTCGGTTAAATCCGAGCCACGGGATTTTGTCTTGGGGCAAGAGGGGCTTGGCGCTAAAGCTCAGACGACAGAGCTCTTAGCTCTTGGCTCTTGGCGCTTGGCCAGGAAACTCTGACTAGGGACCAGGGCCAGAAGACTAGGGCCTCTACACGTAGCGCAACGCATCGATGGGGTTGAGCCGGCTGGCCTTGCGGGCCGGTGCCAGTCCAAAGACCAGGCCCACAGTGACAGAAAACCCGACGGCCAGCAGCACTGGTCCAGCCGTAATGACAAAGGGGAAGCCGATAAGAACTGCGCCAAGATAAGCCAGCGCCCCACCCAGCAAAATTCCCACGAAGCCTCCGAGAAGACAGAGTATGACTGATTCAATGAGGAACTGGATCATTATCTGCATGGGTTCGGCGCCGAGGGCCTTGCGCAGTCCAATCTCGTTGGTGCGTTCAGTCACAGACACCAGCATCATGTTCATGATGCCAATGCCTCCCACCAAAAGAGAAATGGCCGCAATGCCAGCCAGCATGGCAGTGAGAGTGCCGGTAATGGATTGCACGATATCAAGAATTTCCTGCTGATTGGTGATGGCGAAGGCGCTGTCACGACCGTCAAATATCTGTAGCAGAGCAGCCTCTGTGTCAGCCTGCACGGTTGTCACATCCGCCCCTTCGGCAAAAAAGACATCGAGGGACGAGACTCGGGTGTTGGGAACCACACGTTCCGAGACGTTGTAGGGAACCACAACGCTGTTGTTCAGCGAGCCTATGGCGAATCCGCTTGCTTCCTGCAGCACACCGATTACCACAAAGCGCTGCCCAGCGATGATAATTTCGTCTCCTTCGGGAGACCTGTTGCCAAAAAGTGCTGTAGCCAGAGAGCTGCCCAGGACCGCCACGCGGCTGCGTCCTTCGACATCCAGAGGCATTAGCCCTCGGCCCGAGGCCACAGTCTGTTGCCCGCTATCAAAAAGGCTGTAACTTCTCCCGGCAATGAGAACGTTGTTACGACGACTGGAACCATACACCACTGCCGCTCGCGACGAAGTCGCAGGAGACACGGCGACTACGTCGGGTTTCTCCGCAATTGCCCGCAAATCGGGCTCGAAAAGGGTCCGCTTAATGGGAGTACCGGATATCTGAACCGTCAGCTTATTGCCACCGAGCCCCGACAGCTGCGAGGAAATGTTTCCGGCCGCACCTTCGCCGATTAGCATCAGGGCGATGATAGAGGCAACTCCAATGACAATCCCTAAGATGGTCAGCAGAGAACGCGTCTTGTTATGGACGATATTGGCGACGGACATACCGATAATTTCGCCTAGCACGAGCCTCACCCCCTTCGATTAGCTCGCCGTCTAATATGCGCACCGTCCGCCCAGCAACTTTGGCTACTTCGCGGTTGTGCGTTATCATAATAATCGTGCTACCTGCCTGGTTCAGTTCACCAAACAGCTCCATAATCTGCTGCCCCGTCGTCTGATCCAGCGCTCCCGTCGGCTCATCCGCCAGAATAATGGCTGGATTTGTGACCATCGCTCTGGCTATGGCTACCCTCTGCTGCTGCCCACCGGATAGCTGGTTGGGATAGCTGCGCAGCTTCTCTCCCAGACCCACCTGCTCCAGAACGGCCGTGGCTCGCGCTCGGCGCTCCACTGTCTTCAGGCCGCTGTAAACCAGCGGCAATTCTACGTTGCCCAGCGCGGTTAATCTTGGCAGGAGCTGGAAATTCTGAAAGACAAAACCGATCTTCCGGTTGCGGACCTTGGCCATTTCCTTTTCGTTCAGGGTGTCGACAGAAATACCGTCAAGCACATAATGGCCACAGGTTGGCACGTCCAGACAGCCAATGATGTTCATGAGCGTGGTTTTACCCGAACCCGACGGACCCAGCACGGCCAGGAACTCCCCGGCGGCAACTGTCAGGTTGATGTTGCGCAGCACCGGCTGCTCTTCTTCACCCAGGTAGTAGCTTTTGCATATGTCCTGCAACAGAAGTAAAGCTGCCATGGCGGCGTCTCCTTCCACCTAACGCAGGCCCGAAAAGGGGCGGGCAATCGTGGCAGGCGCGGTGTTGCGAATCAGCACCACGTCTCCGGCACTCAGGCCGATCTTTACCTCCACCCGGACACCGTCACTTAGACCAAGTTCAACCTGCTGTTCGCGGTTCTCTCCCTCCGCTATGCGGAGCAAAACATATGGTGAGTTCTCTCGGTAATAAATCGACTTTACCGGCACTGTCAGTACGTTTTCCGCCCTCTCTACCTCCACCTTGACCTCAGCAGACATCCCTATCAGCAGCCTGGACATGTCGGAAATGGACACACGAACGGCATAGGTCATTATCCCTCCGGAGAGCACTCCTTCACGGGCGATGGCAGTAATACTACCCTGTCGCACGTCGTCAGGCAAGGCATTGATATATATTCTGGCCGTCCGCCCTTCACTGATCTTCGCCACGTCGAGCTCGTCCACATTAGCTGATATCTCCAGAGAATCATAATTCGTAATCTCTAATAGGCGAACACCCGGGTTGACCCATTCGTTTTCTTTCACAAAGAGAGCCGTAACCTCACCAGAAAAAGGTGCTTCCACCCTGCCCCCCTGGGCGGTCCGCACCAGCAAATCACCCTCTGCCACCGGAGCACCTATTTCGGCATTAAGCTCTACAATCTGTCCCCCTCCTGGAGAAAACAAAATCTCCCGCTCGGTGGCAATCACCCTGCCGGTGCCGGAAACCGTGCGTGAGATGGTGTCCAACGTAACCGCATGACTCTCGTACGACACCGCCAGTCGCGCCCTGCGCACCCTAATGGCCAGCGTCCCCAAAGCTAGCACAAGCACCAGCGTCACTATGGCAAAAATCAGTGGTCCTCTACCTCGTCGCCTGCTGTCTGTTTTCATGCGTACCGCACCCTTCCTGTCATCATCAGACCAATGATACTACATAGCGTCTCCATTTGTACGGCAAAACAACTGTGTTACGAATATTTCATCTGTCAAACATTTGCTTGCCGGCATCAGTCGACGGACGCATGCCTCGGGCAAAGACCATAAAACCCATTCGCTCGTACATGGGTACCAGCTCTTCCTCACACATCAGCTGAAGATGCAGTTTGCTTACAGCACACTCATCGGCCAAACGCCAAACCAGTTCACGACCTATTCCGTGTCCGCGGTAGCGGGGATGGACACCAAGACCGCACAGATAAGCGTTTATTACACCGTCAGATATTACGCGGGCCGTACCGACCAGAGTATCACCCATGTAAGCATAGAGCACACTCCAGGAGTTCTGTATAGCCTTGTTCAGCTCTTCGTCCGTCACTTCCAGATATGCAGCCCACCCTAGAGTTTGGTAAAGGGACATGATGTCACCGGGATTCTTAACTGACCGGGTATAAATCACCATCCGCATCACCTCCTGTGAATTGTAACGGCTCCCCTGTCCATCACAGAATAGGAAGCCAGATTGCCACTGAAATTAGCCGCTTCGCGCAAGGTTGCTTCGCTGGCCAGGACTTGTTCCAGACCACCCGCCGCCAGAACTCTGTGTAGCAGCGCCGCACAATAAGTGTCACCGGCACCGGTAGTATCTACCGCCACCATTCTCTTCGCCGGAACCCTGACCTCGCGCAGAGACTCACCCGGGTTTCGGGCAAGGACAAGACTCCCCTCTGCCCCCATAGTGACCGCCAGTAATTTGATGTTCGGGAACTCTGCCAGCAGGGATTTCCCGCTGTTATGGGCGTCCAACTTGTTGCCATCCTGAAGCAGGAAGCAGACTTCTTCAATTGAGAGTTTCGCCAGCTGACATCGTGTCAGGGCAGTGGCGATCTCCCTGCGCGCTCTAGCGAGGTCGTCCCACAAGAGAGGCCTTAGATTCACGTCGAAGGAGATCATTACGTTTGCAGCCGCGGCTATATCCATGGCATGATGTAGCGCTCGGGATGACGCAGGATGCGTTAGCGAAAGTGAGCCGGCATGCAGAACCGCAGCCCTGGCCACCAGCCCCGGCGGCACGTCCTCTGGCCTCAGACATGTGTCAGCGCCGGGGGAGCGCACAAAGGAAAAGGAGCGTTCTCCTTCCGGATCCAGATGAATAAAGGCTAGAGTGGTGGGCACGCCGGGAACTACAACCATGGAAGTAGTGTCAACCCCATCGGCGTCCAGAACATCCCGCAAGAATTGTCCAAAAGCATCTCCGCCCACTGCGCCCACAAAGGCAACCCTGGTGCCCAGCCTGGCCAGATTCCTTGCCACATTGGCCGGCGCTCCTCCGGGATTTTGCTCAAAAATCGGCGTGCCCGAGGGGTTGCGGCCAATGCTAAGAAAGTCGATGAGTGCCTCACCGATACAGACGGCGTAAGGAGCCTGGTTCATGCTCGGCGTTTCCCTGCCGGGTCAATTGCTGGGTCAGTATAGACATCATGTTCGTCAAGACTCATGGTTGAGAACTCCGATATTATCGCTCCGTCCGGACCCGCCTGGAACCAGTGCAGGGTGTTGGGGGCCAAGGTGTACTGATCTCCCGGGTGCAGGATTATCTCGTGTCTTGCCGTAAAATACCGCTCTCGGCCGGCCGGCAAAGTCGCTTCAATTGCGGTAGCAGGCTCACCTTCAACATAGAGAAGAACCTTGCCTGCCCGACAACGGAATGTCTCTTCCTTGCCGGGATATGAAGAGATAACTGGATGCCGGTGTTCGGGACATGTCTGCCCCGGGAAGAGCACTAGCTCTTTAGCGCAACAGCGCTCAGTATTTACATAGACGACAAGTTGCAGGCCAATGGTATCAAGCATTCCTAGACCGTATTCTGCCACCTGCATGTTCCCTCTCTCCTGCTCCGTAAGGGCAATCCCAGCCTCGTCAAGCATGGCGGTGGCCCGTAGACAGGCCTCTCTGTACTGGGTTTTTGTAAGCATTCCCTCGCACTCCTTGTCCGGCTTACTTATTATGAAATCACCTAGGAAAAGTTCGCCGTTCCCGGCCAAATACCTGCAGACCCAGATCGTCTGCACCTACGTGACGTATGCCACGATGACGCGAATATGTTAAAGTATATGGTGACGACATCGCGGAGGTAAGGCATGAAGAAGAAAGTAGCAGACCGGAAGAAGCGGAAACTGAGCAAAAAACAGAGACTGCGCTTGAGACGGAGCCTGACACGCCTGGGCATCGTTCTGGTGGCCGCGGCTATTTTTGTGCCGGTCATCTTGGTCCTGCACCACGCGACACAAACCCCGGAGTCTGGAGCGGACACCCTGATAGTGCTGGGATGCCGTCTTTATGGGGACGTACCCAGTCTGTTGCTCAAATATCGACTGGAAAAAGCTTTGGAGCTTTATGAAGCCGGGATGGCCCGGGAGATTATAGTAAGCGGCGCCATGGGTGAGGGAGAGACCGTTACGGAAGCCTATGCTATGAAGAAGTACCTGGTGGAGCGGGGAGTTCCTGCCGAGCTAATCCATATGGAGGATAGATCCCACAACACCTACGAGAACCTCAAATACAGCCAGGAGATAATGCAGACCAACAGTCTCGAGACAGCAATTATCGTCAGTAATGACTTCCACATATTTCGCTCACTTATTCTGGCCCGCAAACTCAACATCACAGCCCAGGGCGGTCCCTCGGAGATGCCCACTATCTGGGGGCTGCAAGTGCGCTACATAACAAGAGAGATCCCGGCCATATACCGCGAACTGATTTTCCGTCGCGGTGTCAAGCCGGGATCTTCCCTTATGTCAGGTAGTTTTTGACGTTATCGCCCAATCAATCCTACTGCTGTGTTGTCATTGATCTGCCCAATTCTCGTCCTAACGATAGCTGAATAGACCACAGGACCTGAATGACCTACGCTAAGAGACACAAAATCGACGTCGCTCAGAGTAAGGTTTAGAGTTGGCTTGTCAGTAGCCTCAATCACCACATGGCCAGCCCTCATGTCCAGCATCTGTATCTCCATGATCTCAGCGGCTGCAGAGGAGTGCAAAGTCAGGTCCCCGGCCTGAAAATCGCGAATCGCAACATAGGCGGCTTCAAGGTAGGCAGTGCCTTCGGATGAACCGCCTCTTATTACCAGGTCGGCCACTTCCGCCACAAAACCGTCCTTCAGGATGCTTCCGGTCGCGTGCGCCTGATTAGCGCTGAGGCCGCTTAAGGTTGCGCCTATCACGGTGACGCTCCGGGCGCGAATGTCCACTGTGCTACCCGTCGGCACGTAAATGGTGTAGTCGACTTCAGGAAGTCCGAGAAAAGGCTCCGTATAGCTACTAATCTGTACCAGAGGAAGCCACGGATCTACGCGGTAAGCCACAGGGCTTTCCTGTCGCGTTGGGGCAACGAAGTCGTTGAGCGTCAGTGCAGATGATGTGGCCACCACACGACCCTGCAATCCCTGTTGGACTGCGCGCTGTGTGTGTGAGATAAGCACATTCCCCTTTTCGTGGGCTATTACGTTAACGCTGGCTTCGCCAAAGTCCAGCATGAATTCTTCCGACATTAGGTAGGCGGTGGAGGTGTTCGTGCCTGAGAGACTAGCGGCAATACTCAACACCCAGAGAAGTATGGCCAGAGCAATTCGGACAGGCCCCCTTGTCATGCCCTTACCTCCAGTCGACGCAATGGGATGAGGGTAGCCACATGAGCCAGGGTCACCGTGCCCCACAATTTTGCGGTCAGCATCCAGGGATT
>DDWC01000204.1 GCA_002345475.1 Firmicutes bacterium UBA2296 | reverse complement strand
ATCAGATCTATTATCAGGCTGTCGTCCCCCCTGTGGTGCCAGTGGCCTCGTCTGTGGTGACAGTGGTGGGCTCCTCCCAATCGTTAATCATTCATCACTGATCATTTGTCGTTGCTTGTTTGATAGATGACGGACAACAGACAACAAGCGACCAGTGACAAGCCACGCCATGCCGTCGTTCCCCCCCTGTGGTGCCCGTGGCCCGCGTCAGTGGTGTCAGTGGCCGGTTGTCCCACCTTCAACACAAAACCGCCGATTGCTCGGCGGTTTTTCTTGCGCTGTTTACTTCTCGGCCTTCGGCCTATTGGCCAGCAGGCCCTTGAGTCCGGTTATCTCGTGCGGGGTCTGCCCCGCCGCGAGGTTTTCGCGGCTTATGGCTTCGTATAGCTCCTGGCGATAGATGGCGACGCCGCGGGGGGCTTCGATTCCCAGGCGCACCACGTCACCCTTAACTTCTACCACTACCAGTTCGATGTCGTCTCCTATGCGTACCCTCTCGCCTACACGGCGCGACAATACTAGCATGGTCTAGGACCCAAACAACGGCTGCCGCAGATCGTAGCCGCTGTCGTGCAGCACCACCTGTTTGCCGGTGGCGGCGCTCAGGTCGATGATTACCGGTCCCATGAGGTTGGTGGTGGCCCGGGACAGGTCGTCCTGAGGTACCCGCACAATGCTGTAAACCGCGCCGTCAGGCAGTTCGGCACAAGCGCGAGCCAGGTTTTCGTCGTACTGGGGGAAATAGTCGCCTACTTTTAGCAGCAGGAAGGCTGCGTCGGGGTCGTCCACAGCCTGCAGCCAGCACAGCTCCGCCACTTCGGGGATAGGCAGCAGCACGGCGCTTTGCCAGAAGGGTATGCCCACCAGACCCTCCGGGAAGTTTATGACTTCCCTCTCGTCGACTTCCACTGCACCGGCACGGGTGCTCATGATCTTCATTGTTTCCACTCCCTAACGGATGTAGTCCAGCAGCGTGGGTTGCATTACCCGCGCGCCCATGGCCAGCGAGGCGTGATAAACTTTTTCTTTGACGTTAAAGTTCATAATCGCCTCGGCGATGTCCACGTCTTCAATGCGCGATTTCAGCTCGCGCAGGGTCATCTGTTCTTCGCCGTAGCGGGCAGCTGTCATGTCCAGGCGGTTAGTCTTGGCGCCTACCACCGCCCGGTGATAAAGCACGTGGTCCAGCGCCTTGTCCACTCCCCTGATGGCTTCATCGCCGTCTCCTGTTCCCAGCAGCGCGTCCCGCAGAGCAATGAGCGAGGTAAAGATATCACCGTCCATGAGCAGTTCCTGCCCAGGAGTGTTTACGTCCATGCTGATACCCCGGATAATCTCATAGCTAATTTTACCCTGGCCGGCCCCGGCGCCGTTAGGGTTCGGTGTTACGGCGCTAACCATGCCATCTGTCTCGGTTATAACATAGGGATTTTCGCGGAAGTAGGAGCCGCCAAAAATGAAGCGGTCGCCGTCAAAGGACGAATTGGCCAGGGATACCATATGCCGTATCACCTGGTCGATTTCCATGGCGGTGTAGCGGCGGGCGTCCTCTGGTGCAGTGCCGGTAAGTCCGCCCAGCGACAGCTCCCTGGCGCGGTGCAGGGCTTCACCCATCTTGTCCAGAGTGGAGTCGGTCATGTTAAGCCAGGCTTCACCGTCCTGAACATTGCGCAGGAACTGCTGCGATTCGGAAAGGGCAGCGTTGATATTGAGGATTTTGGTGGCCATTACCGGGTTGTCCGAGGGCTTGTTAATGGCCTTGCCACTGGCAAGCTGCAGCTGCAATTTAGACATTTCGCGCATGCTGGTCCGTAAGTTGCGCACCACATTGTGTTTTAGAGTACTGTCTGCCACTCGCATCTACATCACCTGCCCAGATTTATTAGTGTTACCAGTATCTCGTCAACAGTTTGCAGTAACCTGGCCGCAGCCTGGAAACCGTGCTGAAACTGCAGCATGTTGGCCATTTCCTCGTCCAGAGACACACCCGAGACTTCTTCCCGGCGGTGCAGGATCTGTGTGGCCAGGGCTTCCTGATTGATGGCCATGCGCTCGGCCTGCTGAGTTTCGACCCCCAGACCGCTGATAATCCCTGAATAGAATGACTCTACCGATACGTCGCCCAGGTTTTCGCTGAGAGCGGAACGAAGGCGGGCTATGCCCAGGGCGTTGGTGCCATCACCGTCTCCGGCTCCGTCTTCTCCTGCCCGTATCATACCTATGTTCTCCGCAATATGCGGGTTCACCATTATGTAGCGCAAAGTGTAGGCCGGGTCGCCGTTGGCCAGATTGCCCAGGACGAAGAAGTTCTGCCCTTCGTTTAGAGGGTCGTCCTCCAGGGGACGGCCCTGCCCATGTAGGGTGTTAACGGCTGTCATCAGCTCCACCGCCATGGTGTTCAGCTTGCTGTAGAACTCGCCGGAGATGTACTCTCTCACATCGTAAAGCCCCTTAAGCGAACCGGTCTTCATCTGCAGTTCTGTGCCGTCAGCCCAGGAAGCCACCAGCTTGCCACCTGCGTCCATTTTAGTGGTAATCTCCGTGGCGCGGCTTTCCTGCACCAGGTAACGACCGTTAATGCTGATGTCAATGGAACCGTTGGGCTGGTACATGGGCGTGAACTCGGTAATGGTAGAAAGCTCGTCCAGGAGCATATCGCGCTTGTCCATCAGGTCATTGGGATTTAGACCGGCCCCCCGGTTGGTGACTATCTGTTTGTTAAGTTCCGCCACCTGCGTGGCCAGGGAGTTAATATCGTTGACAACTATGCGAACCTTGGCGTTGATATCTGATTCTATGGTGTCAAGCTGCACTGCCACGCTGTTCAGGGACTGGGCCAAAGTGGCCGAACTCTCCACCACACTGGCCCGCACGGCGCCGCTGGTGGGGTTTTTGGACAGTTCCTGCCAGCTGCTCCAGAAGCGGTCGAAAACGCGGCTCAGCGAGGTGTCTGATGGCTCCAGCATGACGGTCTCGACCAGAGACAGGTTATCGTAGCGTTCTTCCCAGTAGCCCATTTTGGCCAGCTGCGGACGCAACTGGTAATCAAGGTAGGAATCGCGCACTCTGGTTATCTCGGCGATCTGCACGCCGGTGCCTATCTGCCCCGCAGACCCCAGGCGGTTAGCCGAAGCCACGCCAAAGGGAGCGGTGGTCTTGAACACCGCCTGCTGGCGTGAATATCCGGCTGTGGAGGCATTGGCCACATTGTGCGCCGTCACGTCCAGTGCAGTGCGATGGGCAGACATGCCCCGTCGGGCCACGTTGAAGGCAAAAAACGTTGAAGTCAAAGCTTAACCCCCTAAGCGCGAATATCTACCCTGGTTTTGCTCTGTTGCTGGCCCAGGGGTTTGCCGTCTTCGCCGTAGCCCTGCTCCTGACCAAGCGCCTTGAGCATGCGGCGGGCAAAGTTGACACTTTGCCGGGCCAGCAGGCGGTTGGTGTCCGCCAGCTCGTTGAGCTCCATCATCTGCGCCCGCTGTTCGTCGCTAGGGACAGTTCCCTCGTCCAGCAGAGCTTTGAGTCTGACCGCCAGGCCTTCCTGCTCGGCGGTAAGCCTCTGCAGCTCGCCTATGTCGTCGCGCAGCATAGCTGCCTGCTGACTGCTTAGATTATCCAGGAGCCCGTTAATGATGTCGGTCATACCTTTATCCTTTGGGCCCTGATTTCGGCCAGCAGCCTCTCGCCGAGACGTCTGGTGTCCACCACATAGCGTCCCTCAGAAACCGCGGCCTTGATGCTGGCCACCTTTGCGGCATCAAAGGGTTCTTCGCTCCTCACGACGTCCTGCAGCATGCGTGTAGTGGCCGAGATGTCTGCCCGGTCGCTTTTTCCTGCATTCTGTTTCTGCGGTTGTCTGGCCGTTTTTTCTGTGGCGGGAGCGTAAGCCCTGGCTATGTCTGTCTTGCGGGTAATCTTCATCATGCTCACCTCTATTGCCCGAGTTCGGTTCAGGCCACGGGGCTTAGCCCATCGCCTGTAGCTATTATATCGGAATATGTGCGCATCAGCTTTATAGCGTTTCTGTAATGTTTATTCGGGCCGGACGGCAATGCCCTGCTGCCCCATGGCCGCCCAGCGCTCGATAAAAGTGTCGCGGTCGAAGCGGCGGGTGGTTCCGGTATAGGGATCGTTGACCAGGACTTCTGTCTTGCTGAAGCCGATGAGCACCATGGCGTGCCAGTTGCCTCGCCACTCGTATACGTCTCCGGCAGGCGTCACCCAGGTATCTCGCAGGATAATGGGCAGGTTATTAATAGTACCCCAAATCATCACCGGGTTCCCGGCTAGCACCATGTCCTCATAGTCCCCCCAGCGGCGGTCGGTCATATTGATGACCCGGTCCCCAAAATATGGGGTCAGCATGTTTATCATAGGCTGGTGGTACACCCCGTAGCTATGAGCAGAATAGGGATTCCCGGCAAAGGCTTCGCGCGGATCAGGGCCGTACATGCGACCTGCGCTCCAATATATGTCTCCCCGCGGCATTATATCGATCCACTGGTCAACGCTCTTGTTCACACCATAGAACTCGGCCAGCATTTTCAGGGCCACGACTTCGCAACCCGTGGGCCAGGAAGGCATCTGATGCACGTTGGGAACGTCATCAATGATGACGGCATCTTTAGTGAAGCGCGGCCCCACCGGGGCCGGCATCGCGATGTACGCGAGGGCGGCGGGCGGCCAATTCGCTACTTGGCTGACTTCCTTATAGTTGTCCCCGGTCTGCCCTTTGGGGGCCTGGGATCTGGCCATCAGGCCTCCTCCCAGTCCCAGGGAAGCGGCAGGTGCCAGGACCACCGCCATTGACGCAAGTGCAAATAGGATGAACCTGAATTTCAAAACATGACACCCCCTGCTATGTGATTCGGCATGTTGGAGACTAATCTTTAGCCTTCGAGTGAAAATAAAAGCAGGAAAAAAAGACGGCTGATTTCGGTCACTTTTTTCTCCGTTTTGCTAAACTTTCGCCCTGCGCCGGGCGATAACACCTGTGAGACAGAAAGAGACGAGGAGTGAACTGCGTATGTCGAGGCCTCCCAGCAACAACGAGCCCATGCTCGATCTCTACATCTATGAGACCGAGCAGCTGCTGGAACAACTGGAGCACTGTGTAGTTTCCGACGGCAATCTGGGGCAGGGTATGAACCGGGCTACCGTCGACGAGGTGTTTCGAATTATGCATACCATAAAAGGTTCGGCGGCCATGATGGTGCTGCACAACGTAGCGAACCTGGCCCACGCCGCGGAGGACATTTTCGCCTGGATACGGGACAACGAGGCTGCCACCTACGACAGCGCTGCCATAGTGGATATGCTGCTCGAAGACCTCGACTTCATCAAGGCCG
>DDWC01000253.1 GCA_002345475.1 Firmicutes bacterium UBA2296 | reverse complement strand
ACTTCCCGGTGCCCCTGCCCAAGGACATGCAGTGGCGGTACTATTCCAGGTATGCTGCTCAGTGCAGAATAATTGAATTGGCCAGGGCAGAAAAGACCAACCTGCAGCGGCATTCGCTGACAGACAATGGTCTATTGGTCCTTGGCGATCTCACCTATGCCTTTGGGAATGACTTGTCCCTCAAGCAAATGTCGCTATCTGCGAATGGGTTTTCTGCCCGCGCTACTTTTACTGAGGGCATCCCTGCCCTGTTGGGACTGCAGGAGGGAGACTTTGCCTCCGGAGACTTTGAGGTTGAGGGCAATGTGGAGACTGGGTGTGTATCGGGGCGGTACAAAGTGAGCCGAGATGGTTCCTTGGCTACGATAGAAATGACTCCTTCGGGCGGATGGCAGCCACGGCCGAACTCACTCCTGACCAGGATGATGTTTTCGCCCAAATCTGTTTTCTGCAGCTGGCCAAAGACTTATCGCTTCACACAGAACATCAACCTGCAGAACCTGGACTCCGATTCCCGCTGGGAGAGGATACGACCGTGACTCGCAGACTGCTGGTAACCAGGGACAGTGAATGCCTGAAGCCTCTCCGTGACCTGATCACGAGGCAAAAGCGGCGCACGCTGGTGCTTTGGGCACTGGAATGTGGCCGGGAGAGCCTTAATCTCTTTGAATCGCTTCATCCGGATGATACCAGGCCCAGAGAAGCTCTGCGGTCAGCTGAGGAGTGGGCAGCAGGGCGGATTAAGATGCCACTTGCCAAGCGAGCAGCTGAAACCGCCCATCACGCCGCTAATGATGCCGGAGATGACCACATTGCACGAGCGGCGGCCCGTGCTATTGGGCACGTGGTTGGGACGGTCCACACACCCGGGCACGCTATCGGCGTTGCCATGTACCAAATTACCGCTTTGCTATTTGCTTCTCCTCGAGGGGATTGGGCCAGTGTCATGGAGAATTCGTGTAAGCTCTATTGCCAGCGACTGTTGTACTGGGAGCGTCATGTTGATGATGAAGAGCGCGACTGGGCAGGTTTTCTCCTTAGAGACCACCCAGTGATTACCGGGGAGAGATGACCATGAAGAACTCGCGGGTAGTATTAGCCACGGTTGTACTGGATTGCCCCGATGCGGGGGCACTGGCCGATTTTTATGCCACTTTGCTGGGTTGGGAGAAAGCGGTTGTTGAGCCAGAATGGGTCCTGCTGAGAGACCCGGACGGAGGTACAGCGCTTTCCTTTCAGTCGGAGCCGGATTATGTCCCTCCCGTCTGGCCGGAAGAACCCGAAACACAGCAGAAAATGCTACACATAGATTTTCTTGTCGATAATCTCGATGCGGCCGTAACCCACGCCGTAAGTATTGGAGGACGAGTAGCACCGCACCAGTACTTAGAGGGTGTGGTTGTGATGATTGACCCTGCAGGCCATCCTTTCTGCTTCTTCGCCGATCCGACCTATGTCTGGCCGGGAGACTATCGCAACGAAGAGGAAGCGCACAAAGAAACACTTGCGGGCGTTTCGTGGCTCCTTGACCCTGCGGACAGAGAAGAAGTTTCCCGCGGTATTATGCATCGCCTGCGCAAATGGTTTAACCCAGCTGCGGACATAGATGCCAAGGCCATTATGCACCGCGACATGCCCGTTCTTATGGCCTACGCGGGAGAGGAACCGACCGGATTCCTGGCGCTCAAGCAACACAACCAGTATTCGGCGGAAATATTCAATATGGGAGTGCTGGAGAATTACCAGGGCATGGGTGTAGGCAGCAGGCTCATCGAGGCCGCTTGTAGCTACAGTCGCAGTCAGGGATGGCGCTTTCTCACCGTGAAGACCCTTGACAGCTCCGTTGACTATGAGCCTTACGAGCGGACAAGGGCATTCTATCGCAGACGTGGTTTTCTGCCTTTAGAAGTGTTCACCAACTATTGGGACGAGGAGAATCCCTGTCTGTTTATGGCCAGGTACCTCGGGTAGCGGACTGCTGAGGGGAGGATGAACTGATGCGCAAAAAGACGGCTAGAGAATGCTTCAATGCTCTGGACAGGTCGCTATTCGTGCCAGCCGGGCTAATCCCTTGCGCATTTGTGGACACCGCCTTGCCTATAGGCTATGGACAGACCATATCGCAACCCAGCCTGGTTCTCCACATGACGGAGTTGCTGTCAGTGACTCCAGACAGCAGGGTGCTGGAAATAGGCACCGGTTCGGGATTCCAGACGGCTTTGCTGGCCTGTCTGGCCAGGCAGGTGTACACGGTTGAGATGGTGCCACAACTCCATCTCGAGGCACGGGAGCGGTTGACGTCGCTGGGTTACACAAACATTCTGTTTCGGGAGGGTGACGGCAGCGAAGGCTGGCCTGAGGAATCACCTTTTGATCGCATTATCGTCACAGCGGCGGCAAGCCACATCCCCGATGAGTTGCTGGTGCAATTAGCCTGGGGAGGTAGAATGGTTATCCCCGTCGGGCCTAAGGGACTTCAGGAGCTTACATTGGTACAAAAGGATGAATGCGGAGCCATTTCGCGACAAACCAAAGGGGCCGTAAGTTTCGTTGAGATGAAGGGCAGATACGGCTGGAGCCAGCATCGAAACAGTGATGAAGAGGGGGAACTTGGCTGTGGATAAGAATATGCTGAGAGAATTGGCGGCGAGTTTTGTTGCGCAAGCGCCGGGTAACGTAATTACTGACAAGTCGGCTATCAACAGAGAAGTGGCAGGACTCAGGCTGTTCAGCGAGCCGGTACTGGGATTCGCTTCGGCGAAAGATCCCGTCTTCAGCCGCCTCCAGGATGAGGGCATCGTGGGCCCCCATTTCGCCACCCCTGATTCCTGGGTTCAGGGAGCCAGGTCCGTAATATCGTTCTTTTTGCCGTTTTCTGAGACTGTCCGCTCGGGTAACGCTTCCGTAGCTTATTGGCCTTCTGCCGAATGGTTGCACGCACGATATGAGGGCCAGATGCTGGTTAATGCTCTGGCCGCCCACATATGTGAATCGCTCAAGTCGCAAGGGTATGAAAGCCTGGTGCCGTCTTCAGACGTGCGCTTCTTCAGCAGGGGCAAGTCAAGTGCCGATGAGGTCCCTGCCTTTACCAGCAACTGGTCCGAACGTCATGTGGCCTATGTTTGCGGACTGGGCACCTTCGGACTCTCTAAAGGACTGATAACCAGACACGGTGTAGCTGGGCGTTTTGGCAGCGTAGTCACCGCACTGGAGCTTGAGCCCGACACGAGGCCTTATACCAGGTACGATGAATACTGCTCACTGTGTGGTGACTGCGTGGTCAATTGCCCTGTTGGGGCGATCACCTTGGAGGCGGGTAAGGACCACCTCATTTGCAGTGAGTTCCTCGACGAGGTCAGAGCCAGGTTTTCACCGCGCTACGGATGCGGCAAGTGCCAGGTGGGAGTCGCATGCGAGTCGGCAGCACCGCCCCGTCACTAATGGATAAAAAGGAGGATTAGCAATGGAGCGAAGACCATTGGGCAAGACAGGACTACTTATCAGCCCGATAATGTTTGGCGGCATAATCAACACCGACGAGACTCAGGAAGAGGCCGACCGTTATGTAGCCAAGGCCGTTGCCGCCGGAGTCAACTACTTTGACGTTGCACCTTCATATGGGAACGCGGAAGCCCGTCTGGCTCCTGCCCTTAAACCATTTCGCAAGGATGTAGTTCTGGCCTGCAAGACCACCGAGCGCAGCGCAGAAGGGTCCCGCAGAGAATTGCTGGCCTCCCTGCGAGCACTTGGCGTTGATCATTTTGACGTATATCAGCTTCATGCTCTCGCCAAAGAGGCGGATCTCGAGATGGCCTTTGCTCCGGGTGGCGCCATGGAGACGGTGTTGTGGGCCAGGCGTGAAGGTTTGATAGGACACGTGGGCTTTTCGGCCCACAGTGAAATGGTGGCGCTTCGTGCCCTTAATCTGTACGATTTTGAGACTGTGCTCTTCCCCATGAACTGGGCTATGGGATTGACAACCGGTTGGGGTGACCGCATTGCACAGGCAGCCACAGATAAAGGGTTCGGCCTGCTTTGCATGAAGACGATGGTCCATCGCAAGTGGTTACCTGGAGAGGAGAGGACATTCCCAAAGTCCTGGTGCAAGCCATTGTGGGATGAAAAGCGCCTCATGCTGTGCGGAATGAAGTACGGGTTCTATAAGGGGGGTGCTTCCATGGTGCCGCCCGGCAACATACGTCACTTTGAGTTCGCCCTGGATAATATTGCCGAATGTCTGGCCAATCCCTTGTCCGATGTCGAGCTGGCGTACTTGCGCGATGAAGCAGAGAAGGTCAGAGAACATCTGATTTTTGCTGCCGAGCAAAGCTGATTAGTATCCCGCTGTGCCACAGTCTTCTGGGAAGGGAGGGTTCTGTGTGGCCGCATTAAGCCGTTGTCAGCGTCTGGCGATGATCCTGGTAATTTTGGCCTGCCTGTTTACCGTCGCCTGTGTGACGCCGGCAAACCCTGTGCAGCCGCTTCCGCCACCGGTCGAAGAGGTGCCGGCTGTAGTTGAGGGACAGCCCTATCTGAAAGCCGAAGAAGTGGCGCTCTATCTGCACATGTTCGGTACCCTTCCCAGTAATTTTCTCAGCAAGTCTCAAGCGGAACGCCTTGGCTGGGTGCCCAGCAAGGGAAACCTTTGGGACGTCGCTCCCGGGGCTGCCATCGGCGGAGACAGGTTTGGTAATCGCGAAGGCTTGTTGCCAGACAAGTCCGGCAGGGGTTATTTTGAGTGCGATGTAAACTACGAAGGGGGATTTCGAGGACCCGAAAGACTGGTGTATTCCAGTGATGGGCTGGTTTTTTATACCGCAGACCACTATGAGTCCTTTACTCTCCTGTACGGGGAGGTGAACGACTAGTGTTAGTAATCATAGATGGCAAGACCCTGCGCGGCCGTGGGGAGTACCACAGGTACCTTAAGACAAGCCTCAATTTCCCGGAGTACTATGGGGGCAACCTGGATGCTCTGTATGATTTGCTCTCGGTGATCGACGAACCGGTAGTGCTTAAGATGAAAAATGTGAGAGAGATGAGGATTGACCTGGGGCCCTACTACGAGAAATTGCTGAACACCCTGCAGGACGCCGCCAGGGTAAACTCCAGGGTAACTTTGCAGTTTTGTGATGCCGAGGAGAACACAGATGCCGTCCCTGAAGTCGATGCCGAGGTAATTAGCCTGCAGCAGAAATCAAGCGGGATTGACGACTTCATCGCGCGACACGAGAGTTTCATCAAGTCCAGACTCCATCATTGGGAGAGCCGGTTGAGTGGGGGAAGAATGCAGGGTATGGACGCAGCCGAACTCTGGTCCACAGCTCTTGCTGCTTTTTCCGAGTCAATAAAGGGCTTTGACGGCTCGAAAGGTGGCTTTTACGCCTTTTCTTCCTTGGTCATAGAAAGGCGACTTACGGACCATTACCGTTATGCTGCCCGCCATCGGCGCGAGATCTCTATTGACCCCGCATTGCTACAGGCGAACCCCGGTGATGGAGATCCCGAGCCGAACTCGGCGCTGGGCCGTGAGGTCCGCGACAAGCTGAAAACAGAGGATGACGATACTCTGGCGCTGGAAATTGATGCCGTCAGCCTGGTTATTAGCGAATACGGCTTCTCGTTCTTTGACCTTGCCGCATCATCTCCTAAGGCCGAAAAGACGAAACAGGCATGCGCCGCTGCTGTGGAGTACCTGATAGACTCACCTTTGCTGATTAACGAAATGAGGGCTTCAAAACAGCTGCCCATAAAAGCTTTGGCAAAGCGAACGGGTGTACCCCGAAAAACTCTGGAGCGCCATCGAAAATACATAATAGCGGCAACAGAGATTATTGACGGGGATTTCCCCGGTCTGGCCGGCTACATGCGTCATATCAGGAGGGGGAAACAACGATGAAAGCAGTAGTTGTAGACTTGCGCGGAAATAAGGCGGCAGTGTTGTCTTCGGACGGACAGGTCAGACTGATCTCAAACCGCAATTACGCGAAGGGTCAGGTGGTAGAAATGAGAGCGAGCGTTTTTGGCTTTGCCTCTCGTATGCGGTACGCCAGCGCTCTGGCGGCGGCGCTAATGGTTATGCTGCTGGGAGTATCATCCTATGCTTATTTCACTCCGGTGGCCACCGTCAGTCTGGATGTAAACCCATCTCTTCTCTTTAACCTGAACCGCTTCGAGCGGGTGCTCAGCGTTGTGGGGGTCGGCGAGCAAGGTCAGCAGATAGCCAATCAGATTCAGACAAAGAATAAGAGTGTCGATGAGGCCATAATGTTAGCGCTGCAGCAGATGAAGCAGGATGGCTACCTCGGGGAATCTGAGCAAAACGGTATCATGATATCCGCCGCGTTCAAGAACGCCGGACAGGAACAAGCCTTCGCCGCAAGACTTAAAGCCATGGTGCAGGGAGATCTTGACGAGATGGAGATTGAGGCCGAGGTAGAGGCCGAAGGAGTCGGTTACCAGAGGGTTCTCGAAGCCCGCGAACTGGAACTGACACCGGGCAAGCTTAACTTGCTTGAGAGATTGCAGGATTCGT
>DDWC01000014.1 GCA_002345475.1 Firmicutes bacterium UBA2296 | reverse complement strand
AACCGGGGGCTGACACTGAAGAGGTGACAGCAGCCTGTGATGAAGCGCACCTGCCGTATGTCAAGGCCTGTGTGCTGGTGGAGACAAGCAATCGGAACTAGAAAGCAAAGGCCTGCAAAAACCAGGGCCTTCCCGCGGCTTCTTCGCCGGGGATGGCCCTGGTCCAATTTTTGTCTACAGCAGTTCGTCTAGCTCCGGCTGCCCGAAGATTATCTTCTCACCATCATTTATCACTATGCAGGGAAGGCCCACGCGGCCCTGCTCTTTGATAGGCGCAAATTCCTGGTAATTGTCGCGATAGTGAAGAAATGCCTTCAGGTTCGCCATGCTTGCCGTCATGTCGATGAGGGTGTATTCAACATTTTTCTGGGAAAGAAACTCTTTCACCGGTGGGCATCCCGGTCAAAGATGACTGCTGAACATCACTATTTTTTTCATTTTCTCTACCTCCAAATATGTTCTTGCATCACGAAGTAATTCAACAGATGGTCCTGTTACCCCAGAGCTACGATGGGTTCTCCTTCCATGATAGCCAGGGAGCTGATGACATAAAGCACCACACCGTCCTGACTGGCGAAATACTCCCCTAGTTTCTGGCCAAAGTAGTCCCTGATTTCACCCAGCTTGTCTCCCTGTTTCACGTGCTGTCCCGGAATGACACACGGATACCAGCAACCATTCTGCTCGGCATTTAGGCCCAACATGCGGGGCAAAAACTCAGGAGTTGGCACAGACTCCGGTTCGCCATCCAGGACGCCCAGTGATTTCAGCACGTTCCTGATGCCGGACATATACTTCGTTACTTCTTCCTCGCTCCACAGACCCAGATTACCGATTTCACCCAGGAAGCCCGGTACGCCCATCGATGCGGCACAACCGAAAGTGCCGTTGGCTGAGTAGGAGCCGACTACGTAGGGAACACCAAGTAGCGCCGCAGCTGCCCGGGAGGCCTCGGCAATGTCCTCGCCCGCTCCTGCAGGGTAGAGGACGAACTGTATCAGTCCTTCATGAATGTCACCGCTATGCAGGTCCATAAAGAAATCGGCCTGAGTGAAGAGTTGGCTGGATATGGTGTAGGCGATGCGTTCGGTAGTGGTTCCGCATGCCTTCCCGGGGAAGGAGCGGTTGAGATTTTTGCCGTCCAGCGGACTGATGTACTGGGCCTTGGCCTGGAAGGCGGCTACGTTAACAGGGTGCAACAAAGCTATGCGTCCCGCTACCTGAGCCGGCTCCAGTTCGCGGGCCAGCCGGATTGCCGCCTCGACTCCCGGGTATTCTCCACCGTGAACACCGCTGGCGATCACCACGGTCTTGCCTTGCCTTGTTCCATTGATCAGGGTGACGGGCATGGTCAGGTCTGAATTGACTACTTCGAGCAATCCCTGCAGCTTGTCTCCGGGCTCAACTGTGAACTTACCCACACAGAACTTCTCCAATGATCTTCCTCCTCCTATTTTGTGCATCAGGCTCTAAACCCTGATATCCTGCCACTTGCCATAATAGTAGCGTATACCAAACACCAGTGCCCGGGTGACATGGTCGGCAAACATCGCCATCCAGGCCCCCACCAGGCCCCAGTCAAGCCACTGAACGAATACATAAGCCAGGCCCAGGCGAGCTATCCAGATACTTGCGCCGGTTCCCCACATAACATACCTGGTGTCACCAGCACCCCGCAGGGCGCCTGCTGCCACCCGGGCCGTGGCCATAAATGGCATGGCAAAAGCCATAATGCGCATTACCCTGGCACCCTCTACTATTACTTCGGGCTCGGTAGTGAAAAACCCTACAATGGGTACGGCAAAGACAAAGAGAAACACTCCTATCGTCGACATCATGGCAATACACATGTATATGGTAAGAAATCCCGCCTTACGAGCCACAGCCGGCTGGTTTGCTCCCAGATTTTGACCCACCAGCGTGGTGGCGGCTACGGCAAATCCCATACCGGGCATAAAGGCTACCGAATCAGCCCTTAGAGCTATCTGGTGCGCTGCATATATGTTGGTGCCAAGTCCAGTCAGAATCATGGTGAAGAACACCTGGGCCCCCCGCAGGAAGAGCTGTTCCATGGCCGCAGGCAGGCCAACGCCAAGTACACGGCGAATAGTCTCGAAGTGAGGTCTGTTGTCATCACGGAACTTAAGTCTTACCCCGGTGCTACCTTTCAGGAGTACGGCCAGCATTATAGCTGCTCCTACGGCACGGGCCAGCATTGTAGAAAAGCCTGCTCCGGCCGCCCCCATGGCCGGCATCCCCAGATTGCCGAAAATGAAGACCCAGTTCAGGGCAATGTTTAAGATGTTGACAGTGGTGTTGGCGTACATAGAGGTCAACGTATCTCCACTGCCGCGCAAAATACCTGTGCATGTCATGAGAATGATGGCGAAAACTGCCGAAACCGCCTTCCAGCGCATATACCCTACTCCGACGTCCACAACGTCGGTCCCAGCACCAAGAAGTCTTAAACCTGCTGCAGGGAAGACCAGTCCGAGCACCATCAGCAAAAGGCTGATGTACGTTGCCAGTAGCAATGACTGCCTTGCTGCCCGGTTGGCGCCAATGCGGTCTCCGGCGCCTGTCAGTCGGGCCACAAGAACCGTGGTACCTGTACGCACTGCAGCAAATACTGTCAGTGCCAGCATGTATATCTGATTTCCTAAGCCAATGGCCGCTATGGCGGCTGGACCTAGCCTGCCAACCATGGCTATGTCCGCTATTCCCACCGTGGATTGCAAGGCCATCTCCACTATTACAGGCCACGCCAGAAGGAATACGGCCCTGGTAAGATTATCCCTGGACTGATGCGCAAGACGAGACTTGCGCTCTCCTTCAGGTGCGGCCGAAGTGTCACTCAATACTACCACTCCCTTAATATCCGCTTCATATAGTTTCGGCAGACAACCGGGCCAGTCCTGTCATCCGTTGGCGTTTTTTGCTCCGTATTGGAGAAAGACAGGATAAGCCCCAGGCGCGGAGGTGAGAAATGCAGATTCCTGAATCTTTACAAAAAAAAGTGAGCGATATCTTCGGTAACCGCGGCGACGTATGGCTTAAGACAGCCCCCGCTCTGTTACAGCAGGCCGTGGAGCATTGGGGTCTTACTGAGGTAACTGCTTCACCGGTGATGTCCCACAATTTCGTCTGCTTCGCCGTTTCGCCACAATACGGCAAAGTAGCTCTGAAGCTGGGTGTGCCGCACGATGAGCTGTTTCGAGAAATGGAGACGTTGCGACGCTATGACGGGCATTTGGCCTGCCGCATGTACGACAGCGACCGTAACATGGCCGCGCTCTTGCTGGAGCGCATTGTCCCCGGGAGCAACTTGTGGCAGATTACTCATCGCCTTGCCAGGGCTGAGGTGGTTGCGGGGCTGCTGTCTGCGCTTCCTGTTTCCGCGCGCTGTGTTTCAGGAATTCCTCCACACCGGGAAGTAGTGGCCAGGACCTTCCAGCGGCTGCGGACACGCGCAGAGGCACACTGCGAACTTAGTGAGCTAATGCAGGCGGCCGAAGAGGCAGAACGAAGCCTTTACGCCAGGAACGGAGAAGAGCTTGTCCTCTTGCATGGGGATCTCAATCACTGGAATATACTCAGTGGCGGCAATAACCAATGGCGAGTTATAGACCCACAGGGTTTTGTGGGGCCGACAGCGCTCGACGCAGGCAGGTTCATGCTAAACGAGATGAGCTATGGCGAGTCTCCTTGCAGCGAAAGTGAGTTACCCGGACTGCTCACTGTTATGGCTGACAGCTCAGGGCATCCTGTCCTTGACCTCTGGCAAGCCACGCTGATAGACTCCGTTCTCTCCACCTGCTGGCATGTAGAAGGCGGCGCCAGCCCGGCCAAGGTAACCCGACAGCTGCAGATTTGCCAGGGGATTTTGCGTGGAGAGAAAGTCGTGCAATGACATAGGCAGAGAGGACGCCACGTTATATAATCATGGGGAAAGGGGGTCACGGCATGGGCAAGGAGAAGGTGTCAAAAAAGGAAACAAAGAAGCCAAAGCAGGACAAACCTAAAAAGGAAAAGAAGGCCTACTAAAGATATGCCAAACAGCTGAGAAGACCGGGGACGCCATGGCGTCCCCGGTCTTCTCAGCTGTCGTGTCCAAGCACCTATACCTGCCAGCCATTGTCAACAGGCAGCTCTAGCAGAAAGTGCGTGTACTCCCCAGGTTCACTTTCACAGCTCAAATTACCCTGATGATCTCGCACGATACCGTAGCTTATGGCCAGCCCCAGCCCGGTACCACGATCCGCCGGCTTCGTGGTGAAGAACGGTTCGAAAATTCTCTCCCTGACCTCCGGCGTCATACCTGTACCCCTGTCCTGGACACTGACCATTAGCCACTGCCGTTCATCGCGCCGATCGAGCCAAGCCCTGACTGAGATCTGCTTGTTCGGATGTGACTCAGGATACTTGTCGTTGAGCGCGTCCCGCGCATTAAGTAGCAGGTTCATGACCACTTGCTGAATCTGCTGACTACGACACCGGAAGGGAGGCAGGTCGGGAGCCAGATCGACGTCGATGGTGATGGCGTCACGCTTAATGAGTGTACGAACCAGAGAAAGCGTGTGCTCCAAAATGTCCTGAAAGAAGGCCAGACTGTGGGCCTGCCTGTCCTGCCTGCTGAACTGCAGCAAATCCCTGACTATTCCGGCGATCCGGTGCGACTCATGTATGATCTCCCCGGCGTATTGTCGCTGGTGATCTTCTTCACTGGGGCCATCCAAAATTAGCTGGGCATAGTTTATGATGCCGTTGATGGGATTATTGATTTCGTGCGCCACACCACCCGCCAGAGTGCCAATGGCCTCCAGCTTCTGCTGCTGCCGCAGCTGCTCCTGCATATGCTGGCGTTCGGTTTCGGCCCTCTTCTGCTCGGTTATGTCTCGAATAAAAACCAAAGCACTTGCTTCCCCGTAGAAGTCAATCGGCACTGCTGATACCGACACGTTTGTGGGACTGCCGTCCATGCGCAGTTGCACGTATTCGATGGTGTCCAGAGCCTGCTGCGTTTTCTCCATCAGCTGCATGCGAGCTCGCAGCTGCTGGTGGTAATCGGGATGCATTCTGTCGATGACCTTTGTATTGATAAGTTCTTCGGGCTGACTCGCACCGTAGATTCTCTGCAACGTTTTGTTCACATAGCGGAACTCCCCATTGCTCTGCACAGAGATGCCAAATGGCGCAGCCTCCACAAGCATGCGAAAGCGTTCCTCGCTGGCGCGCAGGGCCTTTTCGCCTGCAGTTCGCGATGAAACATCATGCACCAGTGAATATAGCAATGTCCTGCCACCAAGCTGTATGGGGCCACTATATACCTCTGCGTCAAACTCGGTGCCATTGGACCGTCTATGGCGGAAAAGAAAGTGATTACGCTTCTGTTCCACCGCCTTCTGCATTTCTTCTCGCACTGACTCGGCGCTCATAACGTTAATTTCTTGCATCCTCTTCTTGCGAAACTCCTGTTCTGTCCACCCGTAGTGGGCACAGGCCGCTGAATTAGCGTCTATAACATACCCCGTGTCGGGATCAATCAACATCATAATGGCGTGGTTGTTGGCAAACATGGATCTGTATCTGGATTCACTCTCTGCCAGCTCCTGCTGTGAGAGACGTCGATCCTGCTGGCTGAAGAGAAGCAAGCCCAATAAGACCGTGCCAGCCGGGTAAATCAGCAGAACCGGCGGTCCAATCTCCCTGATCACCTCCATAGCCATAGGCCGAGGTAACAGGAACATACACAATAGCATAACCACATGGACCTGCAGGCCCATGGCATAAAGTTCAAGTCCCCTCCTGGTGGTGGTGCGAGCCGAAGGCCGGATGCGGGTCCACAGGAGACCAATACCGCCCGAGGTAATTATGGTGGCTATACCTGCGTAAACCCCCACCCCGCCCTGCAACCCGCGGTAAACAGCGAGCACTGCCATGGCAAGGATGGTCGGCACTGCGCCGAAGAAGAAACCTGAGACACTGAGCAGAATGGTGCGGGTGTCAAACACCAGGCCAGGGAGAAACTGCAGCGGAACCAGCATGACAGCGACACCAATAACGCTTATGAACAATCCCCGCAGTACCTCATTGTAACGATTGTGTAGCGGTGAAACGAACACGCTCAGTTCATATGCCACTACCAGCGCCAGAAGCAAAGCGGCATTGTTGAACATACCCCACATCAGTTCGCGGAACAAAGACGGTGCACCTCCCGTCCACTCAGAGTAGTCTTTATCTAAGTTAAAATTCTGCACGGATACGGGAATCCCTGCAGGGGAGACGCTGATGGGTTTGGCGAACTGTGTAGCGCAGAAATGGGGTCATGCATTGTGCCTCGAGCCTGATTCGTGAGAGTCTGGGGCTGTGAAAAGCAGAGGCGCTACTTCTCATTGCCCCACTTGGAGCTCACTTGCCCCGCAATAACAAGGGTCCCGCACCACTTAGCATGTGGTACGGGACTTTTTTTGCTTAACATTTTGGGTTCTATCGTTTATGGGCCAAGCTTCTCACACAGCCCCCTATGACACGTGATCGCTATCCTTAAGAATGACGTCATGGGCACCGCCTTCGATGATGCTGGTCGATGAGACGAGGGTTATGCGGGCCACCTTCTGCAACTGCTCGATGCTCAAGGCACCACAGTTACAGAATGTCGACTTGATCTTGCTTACGGTAATAGGAAGGTTGTCGCGCAGGCTTCCAGCGTAAGGGACATAGGAATCGACCCCTTCTTCAAACTCCATTTCCTGCTTGCCGCCGCTGTCATAGCGTTGCCAGTTTCGCGCACGGTTGGAACCCTCGCCCCAGAACTCCTTCACGTAGTTGCCGCCAAGGCGCAAACGCCGGGACGGGCTCTCATCAAAACGGGCGAAGTAGCGGCCCATCATCACAAAATCGGCACCCATAGCCAGCGCCATGGTCATATGGTAGTCGTGCACAATGCCGCCGTCGGAACAAATCGGCACATACACACCGGTTTTGGCGAAATATTCGTCCCGGGCAGCAGCCACTTCGATGACTGCGGTGGCCTGGCCACGACCAATACCCTTTTGCTCCCGTGTGATACAGATGGCCCCACCACCGATACCTACCTTAACAAAATCGGCACCGGCCTCTGCCAGGTAGAGAAAGCCTTCACGGTCAACCACATTGCCCGCTCCTATTTTTACCTCTTCCCCGTAGGTGGCCCTGACAAAACCGATTGTGTCTGCCTGCCACTCGGAAAATCCGTCTGAAGAATCTATGCAGAGAACATCAACCCCGGCCTCCACCAGCGCAGGTACCCGTTCTTCGTAATCCCGGGTGTTTATGCCAGCACCGACGACCATCCTTTTGTTTTTGTCCAGAAGCTCATCCGGGTTCTCCTTGTGGCTGTCATAGTCCTTACGGAAGACCAGATGGACCAGATGCTGCTTATCATCCACTATGGGCAGGCAGTTTAGCTTATTATCCCAGATCATGTCGTTTGCTTCGGAAAGCGTCATGCCTTCATTACCACAGATGAGCGATTCGAAAGGTGTGTAAAACTCCTTGATCTTCGTGTCCAGCGATATCCTGCTGACGCGATAATCTCGGCTGGTGACAAGACCTAAAAGTTTCCCGGTGGGGCTGCCGTCCTCGGTTATGGGCATGTGCGAATGCCCGTTCATGGCCTTGAGCTCGAGAACATCCTTGAGTGTGTGTTCCGGTGTCAGATTGGAGGCGCTGACCACAAAGCCAGCCTTATAGTTCTTAACCTTGCGCACCATCTCCGTCTGGTTCTCCACAGGCTGTGAACCAAAGATGAAGGAAATGCCGCCGCTGCGGGCCAAAGCTATGGCCATGTTGTGATCAGACACAGCCTGCATAATGGCAGAGGCGAAGGGGAGATTAGTGTAAAGGGGACAATCTTCCTGACCCTTGCGGTATTTCACAACCGGAGTTCGTAAAGATACGTTGCCTGGGGTACAGGCCTTGGTGCTAAGATTCGGGATAAGCAGATATTCGCTGAATGTGCGGGATGGTTCATCGTAGTACTTGGCCACTTTTCCAGCTCCAATCCATAATAGAGTACTATCCTGCGTTTATGGGTCTGCAATTATTTGTATTACTTTATGCCATTGTCAGGCCCCTGTCAAGAGAGAACTGCAGGAACGCCGTAAAGCCATAGGTGCTGTCACTGTTCTGGCAAACACCATATTCTTGACACTCAATCTGTCATCCTGCACACTTAAGGATATATAGGGAAACAGCTAACATAAACTTGCACTGGGGAGGTCCCGCCATGAAAAAAACGAATACCAGCAGGCTGGCCACGATGATGGATTTTCTGGGGATTACCGGCCGTGAACTGGCAAATGCACTACACGTCGACTACTCCCTGGTAAGTAAGTGGCGTAACAACTCTCGCAGGCTATCCAGCAAGTCGACACACTTAACCCGTACCGCTGAGTACTTTCTGGCTAAGGATCGTGAAGCCGACTACGTGCACATCCGCAAGGCGCTCGGAGACCACTATGAAGACGTCCATTCTGCTGATGTTGACACTTTGCAGGCTTACCTGATGCGCTGGCTTAGCGAGACAACCAGCATAGGGACCTATGCCTCCATCGTGCGTTCGGATCCAAAAAGCCATGTGTACACCGCGCAATTTGAAGTTTATCAGGGCAACGAAGGCAGGCGTAACTCAGTCATGCGGTTTCTGGACTATGCGCTGACTCTACCGCAGGGCCAGGATTTACTCCTGCTGAGTCAGGAAGAGATGTCCTGGATGCTGGAAGATCAGCAGTTCCTTATGGAGTGGCGGGGCAAACTGATGGAGCTGGTTGCCCGACGAACAACCATAACCATAGTGCACACGCTGGACCGGGATTTGCGCGATCTGACTTCGGTTCTCACCCAATGGTTGCCCCTGCACATGTCCGGGCGGCTGCGCTCCTATTTTCACCCCCGCTACGCTGACTCCTCCACCAAATACACCTTCTTTATCGTCAAAGGCCATGTAGCTGTAACCGGATCACAGACTACACTGCCAGATGCTTTGAGATATACATCCTATTTCACGGACTTTGCCTCCGTGGCGCAACTGGAATCAGTTTTCCAGGCATTTCTTAGCGAATGCCGACCTCTCTTTGAACCTCGGTCTCTGCAGTCAGCTGACAGCCTAATGGACATCTGGCGCGCGGGTCTTTCCCGTCACAATGACACTTACCTGCTTGCCGTCTCCCCCGTTTTTCCGGTCCTGCCAGCCAGCATGGTGGCCATGTGTCTTACGGAGGCTGGCATAACGGGAGCAACTCTGGATGCCCTCATGGCAAAGCATGCAGAACTGAGCAACTCGTTCATCAATGGCCTGAAGACGGCCAAAAATCGTCATATATATGATTTCCAGGTGCTACAGCGCGGCGTTCTTTACGGCGGCGTCACATCCGCAGAGATGTCTCTGTTGGCCGGACGACCTATATGCCTGAATCAAACACAAATGAAAATGCTGGTGGGACATCTGGTGTCCCTGCTCACCGACCACGCAAATTTCGAAGTTGCTTTTGCAACACCAGATTTGCAGAACTCGGCGCCGGGGGCGCGGCTCTGGGCACAGGAAAACAGTGCCGCCGTGGCGACAACCATTTCGGAGTACAGCTTTGGTCCCTATGCCATCACCGCCACGGAGCCCACGGTGGTCGGCGCACTCTATCTCTATTGTGAGGACGCCTGGCTGGCCCTGCCAAGGGTAAACCGATCACGAGAGCATGTGCTGGAGAAACTGCAGAAACTGCTTCAGTTATCCTGACAAGAGGTCATTCCATGAGAGCCAGACTCTCCATAAGACAGGCGACGGACGCCGATGTGCCTGAGCTCAGGAAATTGGTGAACGCAGCATACAGAGAACTGCTGGAGATGGGTTTGAACTACACCGGAGCTACCCAGGATGAGGCTGTTACCCGGGAGCGCATGCAGGGCTCCGTTACGCTAGTGGCGGTGCTGGACGGAAGTATGGTAGCCACTATGACTCTTGAAGAGCATAAGAACCCACCCTCACTTTACCTGAACCAGTTGGCGGTGGCGCCTAAGCTTCGCGGGATAGGACTGGCCCGCCTGCTATTTGATTGGGCAGAGTGCGAAGCCAGGCTGCGCAAGTTGCCTTGCCTGAAGCTGGACACTGCTACCCGCGCCGGACACCTGGTTGATCTCTATACCCGGTATGGCTTTGCCGTTACTGAACGTGTGCAGTGGAGTGGGAAGAATTACGAGAGCTATATCATGCGCAAGGACTTGCTGCTTCGTGACGCTTAGTCTCAGTGTCAATGTCAAAAAGATCTCTCCTTTCTATTGCGCTATGCAATCTTTGTATGCTACAATCTTTTCGAAACTAAAGGAGATGAAGAGGAATGGCTAATCCCCTGCCGGTCAACGCCGAAGAAAACTGCTGCGTCGAAGAGGTAGGCCAAATGGTACAGCGGCTCGTGCGCATGCTGCAGCTCTTTGAAAGGGACCAGATCAAACCCTACGGCATAACCAGCTCGCAATGCTACACCTTGCTGGAAATAGCCAAGTCTGAGCACCTCTCGATGACCGAGTTGAGCAGTAAGATGAACTTGGACACCAGTACCATGACCAGGGTCATCGGGAACCTGGTGCGGGACGACTTGGTAGAAAGGTTGCGGGACGACAGCGACCGACGCTTTGTTACGGTCAGGCTCACTACTCGTGGCCGAGACTTCGCCGCACAACTCAGGCAAAGTATCGAGCTGTACTATTGCGATATAGTCAGTGCCATCCCCACCGGGCAAGTTGAACAAGTTCTGCAGGCTTCTAACACTCTGCTGGCCGCCTTCGAAAAGGCCAACCCGAACTGCTGCTAGTTCGGGTTTCTCAGTGAGATATATTTGTATAATACAATAAAGGAGTAGATTTTATGGAGTTTCTGTCCGGCATAGTCAATTCGCTCGCCTATCACCTACGTTCCAACTGGAACATTCTCCTGCTTGGCATCGTCATAGCTGTGGGGATAAATGTGTATCTCGAGCCCGCAAAATTGCGCGCCTTTCTAAACCGCAAAGCGGGGGTATCCATTCCCGGCGCAGTAGCTTTCGGCGCTCTCACGCCTCTATGCGCGTGCGGGACCATGGCAGTGCTGGTTTCCATGTTTGCCGCGGTAATGCCCTGGGGGGCCGTAATGGCTTTTCTCATTTCCTCCCCCCTGGCCAGCCCCAGCGATTACATGTTCCAGACAGCCTTTCTCGGCTCCAAATTTGCCTTGGCCATGCTGACAAGCTCACTGGCGCTGGGAGTGACGGGGGGTCTACTGGCGCATCTGTTGGAGAAGCGGACCAGCTTTTTTCATGGACAGTTCCGCCTGCTGGGGAAGACCACGCCAGTTGACGAAGAAAGCAGCCCCGGTGAATGCGCCCAAAGCGCCTGTGCCGGTACTGCCTGCTGTAGCAGGGTCACCTGGCAAGAGAAGATTAGACTGAGGGAACTTGTTGACGCCCTGTGGGCTATAGGCGTCAGGCGCATACTGTTGTACTTTGTGTTGTTTATATCTGTGGGGGCAGTGGTAGAAATGATCATCCCCAGCCAGTGGATATACAGCGCCTTTGGCGGGGACAAGGCGCACTCCATTTTGCTAAGCGCCCTGGTGGGACTGCCACTTTACGTGTCCGGTTCGTCCTCGTTGCCCATCCTGAGCTCACTAATGAATGCCGGCGCAGGGCAAGGAGCCATTCTGGCCTTTCTCATTGCCGGCCAGGGTACCAGCGTCCCGGTTGTACTGGGCATGTCCACTTTTCTTAAGCCCCGCGCTATTGCCGCCTACGCTCTCTTCGTTTTTGCCGGAAGTATCATTGCGGCTTATCTCTACCAGTGGGTAACAATCATTAGTGTATAGACACTTCCGAATAATCTGATATTTATCTTTTGCCTAAGATTATATAAACTTATAGCTTGACATATTAAAGGGTCGTGCAATATAATCATGTTGGGCACAGATGAGACCTCCATCTGCAGGAAACACACACCACGACAACAGAACAGCTCAAGTGTGCCAAGAATAGTTACAATCAAGCCCTGCCTTTCCCCTTGCCCTGCGCCGATATATATTTAGTTGCGGCAAACCAATCGACCTGGTGCTTTCCCCCGGGGGGTTGCACCACAAAGAAAAGGAGGTACTCAGAATGAAGTTGGCCAGTGAGTTGTATTGCAGACTGTCAGGGATGGCGCTACTCATCCTAACCGCCACCGTCAGTTTGGTCAAAGGGACAACATCCTCTGTCGACGAAGACGCGATAGCCAGAAATCGACAGAAGTCCTTGTCCTACGGAAACGGGCTGGCCATTCCGAGTGGCCGCCAGTTGCCGCACCAAAGCTGATTATGCGTAGAAGCAAATAATAGCAACAACAAGAGAGAGCTCCTGGCAATGAAACGCCAGCGGCTCTCTCTTGTTGTTGCTACTTGCAGGAAAGCGCCCTGCAGATGTCAAACTACTTGGGATGACAGAAGAACAGTGCGAGGAGGGGGATTTTGAAGTCGGCTATCATAATCTTTGTGGGACTCTTCTCGCTGATCTATGGTGGTAGCAGTTACTATGTGGGCATCCGGTTCCTGAACGCTCTGCAGCAAATGAGCAATCCTTCATCCTTTGCATACTGGCTGTTCTTTGCACTTATGTCATGCTCGCCCTTTGCCGCCAGACTGGGCAGCACGCGGGCAGGGTTAAATGTGCCAAAGAGCCTGGTTAGACTGGGAGATTACTGGATGGCGGCGCTTTATTACCTCTTTTTCGGATGGTTGATTGTGGATTTACTACGCCTGATAACCGGCATGCTTCCCTTTTTCTCCGTTGACTCCAACACCCGATTGCCACATGTGGCATTACTGCTCTTATCCCTGATGCTGGTTTTACTGGCTCTGGGGACCATTAACGCAAAGCACACCCGTGTAGCTCGCTATCATATCTCTCTGGCAGGACAATTTGAATCGCCGCGACAGCTACGGGCAGTAATGGTTTCCGACGTACATTTGGGACGTACTATCGAAGCCGAAAGGCTCCGCAGCCTGGTCCAACAGGTAAATGCTTTGGAACCGGATGTAATCTTCCTGCCTGGCGACATTATAGACGGCGACGTCGATTATTATGAGTCCCAGGGCATGGACGTCATTCTGTCCGGGATGAGTGCCCAGCATGGGGTTTACGCGGTGCTGGGGAACCATGAGTACCTCGGCGGTGGAGACGCCGCTGCCGAGCAGCTTGAGCGAGCCGGGGTTACCGTATTGCGCGACCAGTCACTGACGGTACCTGGGATGTTTAACGTGGTGGGACGGGATGACCGCATGTCGTCCCGCTTTACAGGGGTAGCACGACGGGACTTGAGTGAAATCATCTCGAACATAGATGTGAGCCTGCCGATCATTTTGCTTGATCACCAGCCTTATGACCTGCAGGAAGCTGTCGAAGCCGGCATTAATCTGCAGCTATCTGGTCACACCCACTACGGGCAGTTCTTTCCCAACAACCTGATCACTGGCAAGCTGTTTGAGCAGGACTGGGGTTACCTGCGAAAAGGGCACATGCACGTGGTAGTCTCCTGCGGGTACGGAACCTGGGGGCCACCCATCCGGCTGGGCAGCCATTCGGAGATTGTACTTCTGGATCTGACTCTGGAGCCATCCATACCTTAGGCGCGTTCACCCCAGCCTGGCGCCTTTCTCAACCCTGCGTTCCGGCGATATCAGTACAACGCCCTGCTCAGAATATAGACCCAGGATCAGCACCTCGGAGGAGAATCCGGCAATATTCCTGGGTGTGAAGTTCACGACTCCAAGAACCTGACGTCCCGGCAAATCTTTCGCCTCATAGCACTCGGTCAACTGAGCGCTGGACTGTTTAACGCCAATTTCAGGCCCAAAATCGACCCATACTTTGTACGAAGGTTTGACGGCCCGGGGGAACTTCTCCGCCCGAACAACCTCCCCCACGCGAATGTCGATTTTAGCGAAGTCCTCCCATATTATCATTTCGCTCGCCTCCCAACTCTATATCTGCATACACAAAAAGTGTAGGCAGGGCCTACACTTTCGTTTTTTTCCACTTGCCTTGTGCTACCCAGTACGAAAGTAGCATTCCGCGCACCAGCCAGTCGATCATTATTGCCAAAAAGGCACTCCACATCCCCCACCCCAGAACAATGACGAAGAGATACGAGAGCCCAAGCCGCAAGGCCACATTGCCGATAATGGAATTGTTCAGCACTGTCCGGGTGTCTCCTGCACCACGCAGAATCCCGCTGGCCACAAAGGCAATGGCTTGTGGTAACTGCGTCAGACCTACGATGCGCAATATGGCTATACCAGGTCCCAGCACTTCTGGATCAGATGTATAAATGCGAATGAAGGCTCCGGGTATGAGGACGAACAACACTCCCATGAAACCCATAAACATAGATGCCAGACGCATCGCTCCCCAGCCGTTATGTTCTGCTTCATCCGGTTTTCTGGCCCCTAGAGATTGTCCCACCAGAGTAGAGGCTGCCACAGAAAACCCAATACTCGGCATAAAGGAAAGCTGCTCAATATTGCTGCTCAGAGTCGATACCGCCACCGCTGTTGTGCCCAATACGGCCAAGATGCGCAAATGGAGCATCATGCTCACGCTCTGCACCAACCGCTCCAGAGCTGCAGGGATACCTATACGGAAAAGACGCACAATGATATCCCAATCGAGATAGGTGAAGCCCTTGACGTTAAGGTGTAGCCCGCTCCTGCCGCGCAACAGGCAGGCGAACAATATGCCGGCCATGACAACCCGCGAGAAGCTTGTCGCAATCGCGGCACCATAGACACCGAGGGCTGGGAAGCCCAAATGACCGAAAATCAGCACATAGTTGCCGGCCACGTTTATTACGTTGGAAATCGCGCCAGCATAGAAGGGAGTCTTTGTATCACCAGACGCACGCAAAGCTGCGGTCATTATCGTTGACAACATCAGAAAAAAGATCCCAGGGCTGAAACCGCGTAAATATGATACGCCGAGGTCAACGACATCGGCCTCGGCGCCCATAAACAACGTTATCTGCCGGGCAAAAAAGTACCCGAAGGCGGCCAGGGCCAAAGCTAAAACTGAAGTTGTCAGCATGGACTGCTCAGCTGCAATGATTGCTCTCTCGCGGTCCTTGGCGCCAATGAACCTGGCCACCATGGCCGTAGTAGCCACGCCAAGGCCAAGAAATATGGCCTGACCCACAAAAAGCGGGCGAAAACTCAGGCCAACCGCCGCTATCGCTGCCTGGCCTAGCCGCCCCACCATAGCCATGTCTACCATCTGGGCAAAAGTTTGCAGGAACATCTCGGCCATAACAGGCCACGCCAGGAGGAAGATCCGCTTATCTCTTACGCTGTCTGCAGCCAACAGCCTGGTCAGTCGACTGCCCCACCTACTTATAGACATGTCTTTCCCCCTGAAATCAAAGTGGTCACATAGAGTATTATACGCCAATGGAACTATTATCGCATCCCAGGAAAGGGGCCATGTATATGTTGCCTATGAGATTCCTGTTTCACGATCAAAGCCTGGCCGAAACAGCCCTGAGCTACTGGCCACACGACGCCGAGCAGAAGAGTTTTGGCCAGCGTTTCCGCATCTCGGCCAACGCGGTCTATCCCTATGTATTTCAGAGCAATCTGCACTTTTTGCGACTTTCGCCCGTAGTGGAGAAGTCTGAGATTATGGTCGCTGCGGAACTCCAGTTTATAACGCATCTGTTGCAGTCCGGCTTTCCTGCTCTTAAGCCTGATCTGGCTCTGGATGGCGAGAACCTTGTTGCGATCTCGCATCAGGGCCAGCAATACAACGTCACTTCGTTTGCCGCGGTTCCCGGCCGCCAACTCTCAGATATGGACTTGACCCCGGAACTGCTGGCAGGTTACGGCAGTGCGTTAGCTCAGTTGCATATCCACAGCTCTAACTTTGTCCCAGGCAAGCTCCGTCGACCTGACTGCAATAACATCCTAGATTGGATAGAGACGTCACTGCAACACGACGAAGAGGCCGCTGGCGCCATGGCAGAAGTTTCCCTGCTACGTCAGGCTTTTGGAGCGTTGCCCAGAGGTGTTGCCGACTTTGGACTCATACACTATGATTTCGAGCCGGACAATGTCTTTCATGATACCCGTTCAGGCGCATTTCATGTTATTGATTTTGACGATTGCCATTACCATTGGTATGCCATGGACGTGGTTGGGGTTCTGGCGGAACTGGAGGATCAGGACGGGTCCTCCGCGTTTGCAACTGACAGCGCCAAGCATTTCCTGGCAGGATATCGCTGCCTTAGAGACCTGCCCCAGGAGCTTTTGGAAGCTGAGGAGATCTTTCGACGGTATAGGGCCCTGTATGGCTTTACCCGAGTTGTGCGCTGCCTGAGAGACGGTGTCCCCAGTCCTCAGCCAGACTGGATGGTGAGCTTGCGCCAACGACTAAATGAAATTAAGACTCAGCGCAGTCGATACTTTGGGCAGCCCTTATAATTGAGCGAACCTTGTCGGCGTCGGTAAGCCAGCGATTATACTCATCATGTCCCGGCA
>DDWC01000231.1 GCA_002345475.1 Firmicutes bacterium UBA2296 | reverse complement strand
TCCTGGGCAAAACGTTCTACCGCGACCTGCTCCGGGGCCACTGCCATGTGCTGCTTGGCCAGACTGAACCCAATTATGAAGGTGCCATGATGGGTAAACATGGGCTGGTTCCATGCGACTCTGGCTTCCAAGTCCGGGAACCTTTCGGACACCCATCTCAGGACCGCCTCTACCCTCCCTCGGTGTTCGGGGTTATCTATCTTGTCCAGAAACTCTGCAAATACATGCACCTGCACTCCCCCATTCTATCCCTGTCATACACCCCTATTATCTGCCATTTGCTCGCCACAGGCAAGTCGTACCCAGGTACTCAGGATTTGACCGGCCAGGTCACCAAATGCAGGATTTCTATTGACAGTGGAGAAGATGCTTTCGGACACCAAACAAGGGGGTAAAAGCATGAGTTTCTGCTGGAGCACATTAAGGGTAAATGATCTGGACAGATCCATTCTCTTCTACACAGAGATTATCGGGCTCGAACTGATTGAGAGGTTCAGCGCCGGGCCAAAGACAGAGATCGCTTTTCTTGGCAATGGCGAAACAAAGGTTGAGCTATTGTGCGACGGCACAGGCCGCACAGTCAGCGTCGGTAACGACATCTCCTGGGGCTTCACAGTGACTTCGCTGGAAGACTCGCTGTCGCTGGTCAGGGAAAAGGGGATAGTTATCGAGTCCGGCCCAATACAGCCGGGTCCACATGTGAGATTCTTCTTCATCCGCGATCCCGACGGCCTGAAGGTACAATTGGTGGAACAAACCGCGTAGTATGTTACAGTTTGCCGTATGATTTGCCCGAAAGTGCGGTTATAATATAGTACGCCTGCACTACGCCGGCAAAACACCTGACTTCACTGCGTCAGATGATTGCGGGAGGCTCACCGATGCCTAATGAACTGCTTTTCTTCATCACCCTGCTCATAAACTTCGCCGGTATACTGCTCTTCTACCGGTTTTTTCGCCGTGCCGGCCTGTTCGCCTGGATTGCCATGGCTACTCTGATCGCCAACATCGAAGTTATCAAGAGTATCAACCTCTTTGGCATCGAGGCTACTTTGGGGAACGTAATCTACGGCAGCATATTCCTGGCTACGGATATTCTGAACGAAAAATACGGCAAAAAAGAGGCGCAGCGGGGGGTCTTCATTGGATTTGCCTCTATGCTGGTCTTTGTAGCTATGACACAGGTCAACCTGCTCTATACCCCCAACGCATATGATTTCGCTCAGCCCCATATGCAGGCCTTGTTCTCATTTTTGCCCCGCATAGCTTTTGCCAGTATGTTGGCCTATATCGTGTCACAGCTCCTGGACACAAACATATACCAGTGGGTCCGGGAGAAAACCGGTGGCAAATATCTGTTCCTGCGCAACAACGTCAGCACCATGATCGGCCAGCTAGTGGACAGCGTCATCTTCACTGCTGTAGCCTTCATCGGAGTATTTGAACCACGTGTCGTGCTGATGATTGGAATCTCCACCTACTTGCTCAAGGTTGTCATTGCCGCTATCGACACGCCGTTTCTGTATATTGCCGCCAGAATGCACGACGGGGAAGCCGCAAACCTGTAAGAGGATCAAAAGGGCCTGTTCTTTTTGCTCCTCTTACCCTGTCCACAACCCAGGCGCGACATAACACAGGACCTCCCCCTGCGGGAGGTCCTGTGTTATGTCGACTTATGCCAGCAATGATGCATGTATCCTTCTGCCGGTAGGGGTAATAGACAGTCCACCTTTGCCGGTGCAGCGGAGTTCCGGCGGTAGCTGCTGCCCCACCCGATACATAGCGTCTATTGTCTCATCCAAAGGTATGACCTTGTCAAACCCGGAGAGCGCCATGGTAGCACAGGCTATGGCATTAGCGCCGGCCATAACGTTCTTGCCCAGACAGGGTACTTCCACCCTGTCTGCCACCGGGTCACAGATCATCCCCATGACGTTCTGCAGGGCCATTGCCGCGGCATCGATGGCCTGTTTTGCTGTACCTTGCATCAGGTTCACCAGGCCTGCCGCCGCCATTGAAGACCCGGCACCGCATTCCACCTGACAACCGCCAACTTCAGCGGCGAAAGTTGCATGCTCTGCGATAAAGACGCCGACCATTCCCGCTGCCAGCATGGCACTGGTGGCTTCTTCAGTCGATAAGCCCAGCGCATCACAGACGCCAAGAATTGTCCCTGGCAGCGCGCCACAGGCGCCCGCTGTCGGAGCTGCCACAATTACCCCCATAGAGCTCTTCACTTCCATCAATGCTGTGATATAACTGATGGCAATGTTTAAGGCGTCTCCGGGGATGGCCCTGCCCTGTTTGACGCTCTCGGCAATGAGATGAGACTGTCGACCCAGCACTCTGTCCTGATACTCCGTCCCGGCCAGTCCGCTGCGAATGGATTCCTGCATCAGCAGGACAATGCGCTGCATCTTGGCGAAGACTTCCTCTTCAGAAATGCGACCGCGGGCGCTTTCGTATTGGAGAGCCATTTCACACAGCGAAAGATCTGCGTCGCATTGCTCGAGCATGGCTTGAGAAGAGAGGAATGGCACCACTCCTTCTTTTGAGGAAAGAATGGGAAGAACCGGCGACAGCCGCAGCGCCTTTGCCACGCCCTCGATACTCACGAGGGACTTCACTATTTCATCGACAAGAGGAGAGGCTGTCTTCAGTGATAATAAACGCTCTGCCGCCCGGTTGCTCTGCTCCAAGTACTCGAAGGGAACCTTTTCCTTCAAGAGCCCTTCTACTGCATTTGCTACCAGAGCGTCCCTGCAGAAAACCAGGGTTTCATGAAAATCGCCTGCGATGGCCACGGGGAAGCCCTCGATGACCTCGTAGTTAATCATGCCGCCCCCGGTGGATATGGCAGTGGCGGTAACAATCTCTCCGGCATCACTGAACAGCGTCATGCGATAGGTGTTGGGGTGTGGTGCGTCATACTCAACTATCTCAAACGTCACCTCCAGCCCATCCTGCCGGGCGATGTCCAGAGACTGGGGCAGGCGTTCGTCCTCTGGAGTGAAGCCCAGTAGACCTGCCACCAGACCTATGTCAGATCCCTGACCATGATATGTGGTGGCCAGAGAGCCAGCGGGATCAAACTCCACCAGCACCCTCGTCAGTGTACTACTGACTAGCTGACGAGCCAGCCTGCCTATCCGTACCGCTGCCGCCGTATGAGAACTGGACGGGCCCCGCATGACGGGGCCAATCACATCATTAAATATACTCGGAGGTTGCCTGAGCATTCTTCACTCTCCCAGTTCTATGCCAACGGCTTTTCGGCGCGCGGCATTGTAGATCTCCTCAGCCACCAAAAGGTCAAACAAGCCCATACCGACGGACTTGAACAGCGTAGTCGCTACATGCGCCCGGGATGCCGTTTTCAGCACGTCAATTACTTTACCAAAGGGCATGATTGCCTCGCGGCTTAGCCAGCCTCTTTCCATGGGGACAATCAGGTCGCCCGATTCCTCCAGTGCCAGCGCTGTATCGACGTACACACGATCAACGACCCGAAACAGCGCCCGGGGCAGTTCGCGCATTTCGTACTTGTAGGAGCCTATGGCAATAAAGTGCTTGCCTCTAAGCAACTCTTCGTCGTCAGGCAAAACCGGCACTGTGGACGGGGTAGCTGTGATGATTATCTCGCTTTGCTCCACAAGACATCCTGCGTCATCTGCAACGTGCGTCTTGATATCCGGCAGACGCTTCAGCAGCTCCTGCTCAAGCTGTTCCGCCCGTTGCCTTGAGGTGTCAAAGATAGTTATCTGCTCGATAGGCCTGGTGTGACAGGCATAAATCAGCTGATACAGGCCCTGCACCCCGGCACCGATCAGACCTACTGTGGTACAGTCCGGCCGACTGGTGTATCGGATGCCGACACCACCCACCGCTCCGGTGCGATAGGCCGTAATTGTTGCGCCATCCATGATGGCCAGAGCTTCGCCCGTAGCGCAGTTGTTGAGTATCATCGTTCCCTGTATCGTGGGGACGCCAAACTCCACGTTACCCGGGAAAGTTGAGACTATCTTAGTGCCCGAGACTTTGCCGGCAAAGCACGGCATATAGAGTATTGTCCCCTCGGGGCGGTCTACATGCATGCGCTCCGGCATATGATAATCTCCATTCTCATAGAGCCCAAACGCTCGCTCAACGCAGTCCATAATGTCCTCAAGATTAACTACCTGTTCAATGTGCTTTTTGCCGATATAAAGCATCGCATTTCACATCCCTAATCATAATGCGGCCCGCCGCACACGACACTGTCGCATGCTCTACTCTGCCGTACTGCTCTACTTTATTCTTCAAGGCGGTGACTAATCCTGCCGAAGATCACCCTCATGCCAAAAGCAGCAAAAAGAGCCGCCGACTTTGAGCCATATTGTATACTAGATTCACAGGCGTTCTATGCATTTTTGCACAACGAGGTGAGTCCCATGAGATTATCAAGGCTTGAGAAATTATGCCTCGCGCTTATTATTGCCATCGGTGTGATGTTTGCCGTTGGCGCAAACCGGGCCGGCTACAAGGGGCCTGCCTTCATACCTGCTCCTGAACAGATCATGTTGAGCGGACTTGACAACATAGTGTTGTCGACCAAATCTGGCGACATTGTGCTTGAACTCGTGGCTACCTACAACATTAGCGCCGGAGTTCGAGGTCGAAAGAACTATAGAGGAGATGCACTCTCTTCCGTGTCTCCGATGGATCTAGTCCTAGCCTGGGGTGACCTCAACCAGCCGCTAATGCTATAACATGTGAATTACTCTCAATCCGGCAGGTGGTACCATTACAGAACGGACAGCAACGAAGTGTCTGTGTCGCATGTAGCCTGGCATTCTGCCAACACTCATATTATCCCTTCTGACGATGCCGTGCTGGGTATTCTCAAACAGATACGTCCTAACCACTATGTTGAGCTTGAAGGCTATCTCGTCAACATTATCCTGGGTGACACTACGGTGAGGACAAGTGTGTCAAGAGACGACACCGGCGGCGGGGCCTGCGAAATCTTCTATGTGACACAGGCCAGGGTGCACCGATGAGCAGTTGTCCATGCCCCCTTTGGCTGACTACTGATTATGTACAGCACATGCATAATAATTCAATGGTTCATTTCCGCACTGATTTGTCTCAGGAACCTATATGATGGCAACAAGAACAGCCCTTGCCCACACGGAAGGGCTGTTTTCTGCCGCAAAGAGGAGCAAGAGGAACTGTCCCTTTTGCTTCCAAATCAACTCGAGCCGGATGCAGGAAAGTGTCAGTATATGGCGAACTAGATTCTATATCTGTCAGAGTGAAATGTTTCCTTGCACTGCCAATGACGGGGTAATACTTTCGACGTTCCGCTGATGCACATTGTAGGAATCCGCTTTCTATGGTGTGGCTGCGTGTGTTTCTGTACTGCAAATCTCAGAACTGGATAATGACGAAGATTTGCATGCCGACATGCGTAGGGCGCATTTTTATGCGTCAAGGGAGAATCAACCTAACCCTGGCCAACGCTTAACTTTATAGCTATGGTCTGATTTGTCCATCGAATGACCTTCGTGACCTGCTGGACGGCAAGTGGAGGTCCAATGCACTGGCAATTGTAAATTCGCGGTTACCTGTTTGGTGACAGGAGGATTGCCCATGACATGGGAATACGCCTATACCCAGGATCTGTGGCCAGCTATGGTTTCATTTGCCTTGACCCTTTATCTTGGCCTTTTCAGCTGGCGTCGGCGCAAGGTGCCGGGCGCCAAGGCATTTGCCATTGGCTGTCTTTTTGCCATGCTTTGGTCAATCGGATCCAGCCTGGGCATTGCAGCCGTAGACTTTTCAACAAAGGTTATTTGGCTCAAGTTCCACGCACTTTGGCAACTGCCCACAGTGACTGCCCTGTGTGTGTTCTTTCTTGAATATGCCGGGTTTGGTCGCTTTCTGACCCGACGGAATCTAATTTTGCTATCGTTGCCTGCACTTGTCATCTTTTGCCTGATGCTAACGAATGATTATCACCATATCATTTGGAAATCATTTTTTATCGAAGAATATATTACAGCTGAATACGGTATAGGCACCTGGGCATCGATTGTGTATGCCAATCTGCTGGGCCTTGTAAACCTTCTGGCATTGTTAAGTCTGGCATACAGATCGTCCAAGTCTCGCTGGCCCGTGGCGATCATGCTCTCTGGCCAGATATCCGGCCGGGTCTTCTATGTGCTGGAAAGTCTCCAGAATCGTGTCTTCAGTCCGGGGGAATCTGTATTTCTTGTCGTTGGCCTTTCATGCACTGCCTATGCTTTTGCCCTGTTCTATTTTCGGGTTTTGGATCCTGTTTCTATGGCGCGTACCGTCGTCATAGAACAAATGGCTGATGGCATTTTCGTGCTTGATCTGCAGGGGCACATTGTCGACATCAATCCCGCAGCTGCGAATATACTCGGCATGCCACCTTCCTACTTGTGCGGGCGCTCAATTGCCGATGTAATGCCAGCAGACTCCCGCATTGACACGCCGCTAGGCCGAATAGAACTCACGAAATCTGAGATAAGTATGGGTCTGGGTGATACTGCCCGGTACTACAGCATGAATCTCACAGAGCTGACTGATGGGGATGGCGATGTTCATGGGCACCTTCTGGTGCTGCACGATATTACTGGACAGAGGCAATCGCAAGAACGATTGATGAAACAGGAAAGAGTTGTGGCTGCCCTACAGGAGCGTGATCTCTTGGCGCGCGAACTGCACGACAGCATCGGACAGGTCCTTGGCTATGTCAGCATGCAAGCACAGGCTGCTCATCAATGGGTGGTCGCGGACAACACGGAGAAAGCAGCACCCATACTGAAGCGTCTGGCGGAGATCGCCCAGGAAGCCCACGCCGATGTGCGCGAGTCGATCAGCAGCCTCCGGACTGGAGCAATCCACGAATGGGCATTTCTGCAGGCTCTGCAAAAATACCTCGACTATTATCGCACATCATACGGCATTGAAATCGAGTTGCTGCTCCCCAAGGCGTCGGCCATGGACGACCTGAATCCAGTGGTTGGTGTCCAGGTGCTGCGCGTCATCCAGGAAGCCATGACTAACGCCCGAAAGCACGGTGGCGCTCATTGTGTAGAGGTTGCTATTAAGCAGGAAACTGACTATTTCCATATCATTATATCTGATGACGGCATCGGGTTTAATCCGGCTCATGTCAATCCAGATGACGGAAAGCATTACGGCCTGATGTTCATGCGTGAACGGATGGCGCAAATCGGTGGATCTGTCACCATCGAATCGCAGCCTGGTTCAGGGGCCACTGTTTTTCTGGTTGTGCCTCTTGACACGTGGAAGAAAGGAAGCGCTGTATGAGGGTATTACTGGTTGATGATAACCGTCTGATGCTGGAGGGACTGCAAAACCTGTTGGAGGCGCATGATGTACAGATTGCAGGCGTGGCGGCCGACGGAAACCAGGCCTTGCCTATGGCGCGGACGCTCAAGCCAGACGTGATTCTGATGGATATCCGCATGCCGCAATGTGACGGGCTGACTGCTACAAGACTTATCAAGGCAGAATTGCCGGACATCAAAATAGTCATTCTCACGACATCCAGCGACGATCAGGCCCTGTTTGAGGCTGTGAAGTCCGGCGCCAGCGGCTTTTTGCTCAAGAGTATCAGTGCTGATACGCTTATCGAGGCCCTGAATCAGGTACAGGATGGCACACCTCCCTTTTCACCCGGTCTGGCAGCAAGATTACTGCAGGAATTTGCCCATCTCAGCGGGAGCTCGGTGACAGGCACATCCGCAACGGGTGTGACTGACAATGCGCACGGGCCTCAAGGCGAGTTGCCCGTGAGAGGGCTGAGCGACCGTCAGACAGAAGTACTGACACTTGTCTCCCAGGGTCTCTCCTATAAGGAGGTTGGGGCCAGGCTGCACCTGAGCCCGCGCACTATCCGCTATCACATGGTGGAGATCATGGACCAGCTTCACATGCAAAACCGGGCGCAAGTCCTGGCTTATGCCGGACGCCTGGGCCTGAACCAGGATAAATCCCGGATTTAAACGAGCGCCATGCAGCAGGGCTTGTAACGATCGTCACACCTGTGCCGGAGCATGCATGGGACTGTCACATCTGACAGCCCCTATACGCAAAAATGACAGTCAAAAGACTGTCATTTTTTTGTCGCCAGAGCGAGTGTAAGGGGGTTCGCTCACTGATAGTCTCATGGTATACGGAGGGAAAGGAAATGGAGCTTATGGACAAACGACAGCGCATTTTTATACTGGGCAACTCCTTAATCCTTAATGCTCTCAGAGAGAGTCTGAAGCGTAGCGACCATTTCGACATTACAAGCCTGGAAATGCCCAAAGATGTTAGAGATCTGGAACCCATGAAACCCGACGCCATCGTGTTCGATCTGGAGACGCCCCTTAAGGAGTCAATTTTCTCGCTGTCTGAGAGCCGTTCCAAACTCCTGCTTGTCGGCGTCAGCCCTGACACCAACATCGTCAAGGTGTGGCGCGGCCGACAGTTGCGGGAGCTTTCGATGCAAGGCCTGCTGGCCATGATTGATGAAGAGTTGCATATTTCGCTGATCGGGGGAGGTACCGCAGAAGCCGTAATATAAAGGCTGGACAGTTGTCGAAAAAGCGACCGGGTTGGGACCCAGTTTCAGATGATCCCGCCTTGCAGCAGCTGGATGATTATCGGCTGCAAGTTCAACAGGAAAGCAGTAGCAACGTGATACTGGATCTTATAGACAGACTCGATACAGTGCGGTCTGCGGCGATTGCAGACAATGACCTGTTTAGACGCGTTACTACTGACGGCAAGTACATCCGATGGGAAAACAAAGTGGAGATATCGGCCGGCGAGGGCTTTCAGCTGGCTAAAAAGGCGAGGCCTAAAACCCTCTGCGCTCTTCCAAAGACCATCCACAGGCGACATGGGGAAACACTTCCAGAGAATGGACCATCACCAAATAGGGAGGAAGAATAATGAAGAGTGAACTGCTTGTCCCTGCCAAACGAAGAAGACGGCTTCTAAAGCAAGTTGTTGCCGTCGCACTGATTGCTGCGCTTATCATCCTCAACATGAACATGTCTGCACTGGCTGCTATCATCACCGATAGCTCTACTAACGGTAACAGCGGTTCAGTCAAGACGGTTACCATCAACAAACCTGCTGGCACGGTGGCGGGTGATGTGCTGGTGGCCTGCATTGTGGCTTCGACAGCTTTTGGCTATGTTGACGTAACACCGCCTGATGGCTGGACGCCGATCCGGACTACTGACGCATATCAGACCTGGTACTACGACATGGTAACCTACTACAAGGTTGCCGGCGCCAGTGAACCTGCTTCTTACACCTGGACTTCCA
>DDWC01000203.1 GCA_002345475.1 Firmicutes bacterium UBA2296 | reverse complement strand
GCTTGAATCATATTAGGAAATCTACGGATTACGGTTTTCGATCGCTGAGTCTTACTATCAGGACAATCATTCTGTATCAGCATTCATCAGGCTGTCGCACTTAAACAAAAACTCAAAAGCAAAAAACGGTATCCCCCGTCTCACTAGCGCCCTTTACGCATTCCTCTTCTGCTGAATGCTCAATGCNNATGCTGGTTTCTGGCTGGCGGCTGGTGGCTGGCGGCTGGCGGCTACTTATATATCGCACTTATGGTCTGGACGACGGCCCGTGAGGCCAGATAGAGGTGTACCATACCCCATTTGGCGGCGATAAGGACGGACAGTGCCACAAAGGCGTCGCGGTAGCCGGTTATAAACGGCACCCGGATGTGAAAAGCAGTGACGACAAGTAACACAAAGGCCGCGATACCAAGCGCGATGAGGGGGTAGTTGATTACGTTGGGGAGCGTGAACTTGCCGTCCACCATGTCGCGGGTACCGGCAAGGCCGGACATGGCCAGGCCGATGACCCACAGCAGGTAAAAAGCGTAGCGGGGTTCAAAGAGGGCCAGGGTACGGTTGGCGGAAAGCACTGTGTACATGAGAAAAGCGGCGAGAGCAGACACGACGTAAGAGACCAGGGCAACTGTTGTCACTTGAGGATCCTTCTTTCTTTTACATGGTAGCGTCCATTATGCGGACGATTAGTTTCTCGAAAACGCGGGCCGCGCCGCTTTTTAGCGCGCCGGCACGACTGGGCAGGTAGTAGTCGTTTTTGTCGGCATAGAACAGCACATCGGCGGGGAAGTGCTTCTGGTCCATTTGTGCGTTGAAGCGCATCATACGAAACTGCATAAGGTCGAGCAGACCGGGTACGGTTTTGTCACCCTGGCGCACCGTGGCAAGGAATTGCTGAGCGGTGCGTCTTATGTTTGCCAGGGTCTTAGGGGAATAACCCATGGCCGGGTGCATCATAATGCCCAGGTTCAGGGTTGAGGCAAAACCCCAGCTGCGCATGATCTTGGAGAGGTAGGTCAGGGTTTCTTTGATACCTCCGCCGCAGGAGGTGACGACCACCAGGCAAGGTTTGTCGAAGAAGACAGGCCGGTGGCAAAGATAGGCTGCTCTGTCGATGAAGTTCTTCATGAGAGCGGGGACGCTTTGGACGTACGAAGGGCTGGCGATAATTACGCCGTCGGCGTCCAGCATAGTGTTGAGTACGTCGGACAGGGCGTCCTTGTGGGGGCAGAGCTCCTCTCCCCTGCCAATACAGGCAAAGCAACCGCGGCATGGCTCCAGTTTGGTGTCTTTGAGAAACACGTAATTGACCTCGACGGTTGGGTCGACAGCCAGGATCTCGGCCTCAATCTTGCGCACGGCATCGAGGGTGTTGCCCTTGCGGGGGCTGCCCATAATAGCTGTGATTTTCATGTTGGACACCTCACTGACTCTTAATAGCCTGGCACACAAACTTGAGATGAGCGAACAGCCGTTGTGCTACCTGAGAAACGTCCTCGCCGTCTGTTTGCATTAGCATGCGCTCCACCGATGCGCCAAAGAAACCGTATTCGAGAACCTGAGCGGCCAGGGCCGGATCGACTGTGCCTATGGATCCCATTGCGGCGAAGTGAGAAAACGCCTTTTCGTAGTAGCGCAACGGCCGGCCAATCATCTCTTGGCGGACGAAGTCGCGCGCCCTTTTGTCCCGGAACATCTCCATGTAGACTACCTTCCACATGGCGGTGATCTGTGGCGTAACCAGGGAGCGAAAGTACATCAGATGATGGGTGAAGAACTGTTCTGGATCGACACCTTCCAAAAGCCCTGGCATCTTGGACTCGTCATAGGCTACTTCGCCAAACTCACGCTGGAACTTCTCGATTATAGCGTCGAGGATGTGGTCCTTGCTGGCGAAGTGGTTGTACAGAGAGCTTTCGTTGATGCCGACTTTGCGGGTTATGTCGCGCACAGACGTACCCGTGGCGCCGTTTTGCGAATAAAGTTCGATGGCCGCGGCGAGGATGTCGTCGCGAGTGTTGCCGTCCCTTTTGGCGATCATAATAGGGCCTCCTTTTATGAACGGTCGTTTGTTTAAGTGCATAATATACCAACACTCGTTTGTTGTCAATAAGTGAAGATGAGATTATTTTGGGCTGGATATTACCAGCTCAAGAGGCGCGGAAAGCGCTTGGCGGCAGCGAGATTTCAGCATTCAGCACTCAGTGTTCAGCATTTAGCGGAAGGTGGAATGTGGCTCTGGGGATTGTAACGGCGACACCCTGATAAGGGCTCTGATTCACCTGATAGGGCGCTGATGGGAACGAATGACTGCCTGACGTCAGAGGTGTCCGAATCGCTTCTACGATTCAGACACAGTGTGCCCACCTCGGCCGCGGCCTCGAATCACAGGCTCCCGGACATCCGCCGCTCGCCTGTGGGGCCGAAGAGCGTCTGATTTCCTCCGATGAACCTGAAAGAACGTGGGCGCCGAATGGCGGAAGCATAAACCCAAAGAACAAAAGACGTGGGCACAGCGTGCT
>DDWC01000170.1 GCA_002345475.1 Firmicutes bacterium UBA2296 | reverse complement strand
GCGCATGGACAAGGAGAAGATTCCCGGGCTCTCCATAACATTTACAGGGCCAGACGGCATTCTCTTTGACAAGGCATATGGGTATATGCACGGTGAAAGCAGGCGCCCGGTTGACAGCGACACCATAATGGGTGTGGCCTCCATGTCCAAATCCTTTACCGGGGTGTGCATCGCCCTGCTGGAACACGAAGGAAAGCTGAGCATGGATGACCCGGTGACGAGATTTTTCCCATTGCTGAAGATTCCGGGCACGCCAAAGGATGCTCTGTTAATTCGCCACCTGCTAAACCATANNATCCGGGATTGCCGCCATTACCGACTTTGTTGCACTCCCTGGCAGCGCACACCGTGCGCGATCCCGACGAAAAACGGGACACGGATGTCCTGGACGACCTGCTTAAAGTTGATACCGTGGAAGACATTATCGATTACATTAACGCGGGGGACTACGAAACTCTGGGACAACCCGGAGAGTACATGAGCTACTGCAACGACGGTTACGCCATCCTTTCATCCATCGTGGATATGGCTGCAGGCGTGGACATGGAAACCTATCTACAGGAAAAACTGTTCAGGCCGCTGGGCATGAGCCGCAGCGCCCTCGGATTTGACCGCCTGAAGGACTTTGAAAATGTCACCCAGGTGTTCAGCAAGGGAGAAAAGGACGTAATTACAGCGTCGGACAACTGGTCCATCGCTCCGCCTTACCGTGGCTGCGGCTGGATAATCTCAACCAGCAGAGATATGGTGAAGTACTATCAGATGCTGGCGCAAGGTGGCGTGCACGAAGGGCACAGGATTCTTCCCCAGGCTGTGGCTGAGCGCATTTTGGGCAACGATTTTGCCACTGTGAAAACGGGAATCTATACTTATGGACTGACCAAGACGCCGTACCGCGACGAAGTGCTCTTTACCCACAGCGGAGGTCTGAAGGGCGTCTCCTCGGCCGGCGCCTTCCTGAAAGACAGGGGAGTGGCGGGAACAGTGCTGACGAACCTGGGCGGGGTGGACGCCATGCGCATACTGATGGGAGCCTTCAATGTTTTAAAAGAGGTAGACCCGGATGCACCTGCCCACAACTTTACAGTATCCGCCGATGGTCCCCAAGAACCATGGGTTTATCAGGGGTTCTTTGGCCAACGCGAGAGTGGATTGCCCATTTACACCAACCCAGTGAAGATTGCCATGGAAAAGGGGCAGTTGACGGCCAGGATGCCCAAGGAAGAAGAAATCCGTTACCTGCATTTCTGCGGCGAAAACCGCTTCATGGCAGCCAAAGAGGGTGACAACCCACTGCGGGAAGGATTGTTGATGCGATTCTTTGTGCGGGATGATATGGCCTGGGCAGTGCAAATCGGCAGCAGAATGTACCAGAGGATATAGCGAGCATAGCATCACCCCCGTCAGCTTTTCTGATCGGGGGTGATGCTATGCTTTGTGGCGAGATAGCTCTCTTCAGTTGTGGTTATCTCTCACCCATGGTTCAGCGCCCTTCTAGTCGGCGGTTAAACTCCTCGTAGGAGATACCGCCGTCAGGTCTGTCTCGCTCCCATATTTCGTCCCCTTGTGTCCGTTTCAGCTCACAGCCCTCATGACGCAGGCAGTTTCTAAGCTCTTTCCGCCCAGGCATGGGTGAAAAGAACTGTTAGCTCAATGGTTGGCCCACTCTTTCACCCATTGGTAGCTGCAGAACATCTTCTTGAAGCCGATGTCCTGGTAAAAGACCTGCCCGGAACCCACAATGGCGTGGGTGGCGCCAAGCTCGTGACAGCGCCTGATGCCTTCAAGGACTGCTGCCTTGCCCAGACCCATCCGGCGATAGGTGGGGTCTGTGGCGACAGGCTCTACGTAAGCCAGGCCTGTCTGCTTTTCGTACCACATGCCGCAAATAGAAGCGTAGTCCCCATTGGGGGCCACTGTCACAATGGTGAGGTCGTGTCGGAAGTTAGGTGAGGTTTGCATTTTGGCCCTGTCAGCGATGCCGTCCTCGGGAGGCTCGCCGGGGTGGTTGAAGCCGCGCCACATGACGCGGTGTATTTTGTGCAGGTCGTTTTCGTCGGCCAGGCTTTGCAACCTGAAACCTTGCGGCAGAGTGATTTCCGGAAAAGGCTCGGGCATAGCAAACAAGGAAACCCATTCGGGTTTATCCTCTAGCCTGGAGAAGCCTGCATCTCCCGCGAGACGGGCCAGATCTTCATCCCATGCGTTGATGTGCAGCACAAGGCGTGCCATGCCTTCGCTTGTTACAGAGAAGAGGTTTTGCTCGGCGTACTGGAGCATCTCTGGCTTTAGGCATGTATAGTCGGGATGCTCAAAGAAAAATGCCTCTCCTGCACGTCCCTCATGGCTCACGACACCTACAATTGCGCCGTCATCCTCCCACAGACGAATCTTGTAGGCCTGTTCGGGTATGGTGAACGGATGGCTGTGCATGTACTGCCAGCGCGACTCCTCCCAGTTGGGGTAGATGCCGCCGTGCTTGTAAGTGTCCAGAAGAAACTGGCTAACCCGGTGGAAGTCCTTGGCGATGCTGTAAGGTCGGTTTGTGATAGTCACAATCATCACTCCCTGTATGTGTTCCAATCACAGTTTACTCTCTGACTGCATGGGAATCTATTGCTCTCAACTGTAAGATTCATTCTTTACACCTGGCAGGTATTGGCCTAGTGCCAAAGAATATTTAGGGTAGTTAAAGAAGGTGGTGTTTTACCATGTCAAAGTTGCAGCAGTTTGTAGAAAGCTTTCCCTGGCTGCGAAACGAGACCACACCCTTTGCACAATTGGGGAAAGACCTGGCACAATGTACGATTGCTCTTATCTCTACTGGAGGACTCTACGTAAAGGGCGACCGTCCTTTTGCCATCGCCAACAGGGAGGACGTTGACGAATCTTACAGGGTGATACCGCGCGGTACGGCACTTGAGGAACTTGCCATTGGCCATGAGCACTATGATAAGCGCCATTGTAGTGAGGACTTAAACGTCATCTTCCCCATAGAACGACTTGAGCGCTTAGCGGATGAAGGGTTTATTGGCAGAGTGGCTGAGGCTAATTACAGCATCTCGGGTTACATACCGCGACCTGATCAGCTGTTTGAAACGGGAAGAAGGATTGCTCGCAGCCTGGAATACGAGGGTGTTGACGCGGTTATTCTAGTCCCTGTTTGACCTATTTGCCAGCAGTCCGGTGGACTGATCGCGAGAGAAATAGAGGCGGCAGGTATCGCTACTGTCACACTTAACCTCATCCCAGAAGTGGTGACAATAGTTGGCATGCCGAGAGCTTTGCACATCCAGGTGCCATTCGGCTGTCCGGTCGGAGCGCCGAATAATGTTGAGCAGCACCTGCGAATACTGAGGCAGGCTTTGGCAATGTTGCAGGAGTCAGCTGCACCTCTGGCGTTAGTGAGGTCGGCGGAAAGATACCAGCCACTGCCTCGAGATACTAAGGAAGGGAAGTGAGACAAGTGCCCTGGATCAGGCAAATTGACGAAAATGAGGCTAGCGGCCAGCCGGCGGAACTGTACCGGCAGCTGGCATCTGGGAATAACAGGCAGGTGGCCAACATACTTAAGGTGCACAGCCTCCATCCAGACGCTTTGGCGGCCCATTTGCAGCTTTACAGAACCATTATGTTTGGCGAATCGGGGCTGAGTCGCGCTCAGCGGGAAATGATAGCTGTGGTGGTATCCACCACCAACTCCTGTGAGTACTGAACAGAGCATCACGGAGCGGCGCTCCGTGCTGAAAGCGGTAACGAGGACCTGATGTTGGGTGTAGCCAGAGACTATCGCAGCGCAGGCATTAGCCGGGCAGAGCAAGTGATGCTGGGGTACTCTGAGAAGCTCACAAAGGAGTCAAGAAGCATAACAGAAGCAGACATCGCCTTACTGCGCACGGCCGGCTTCTCTGATCGTGACATATTCGACATTAATCAGGTGGTCGCGTATTTCAACTATGTCAACCGCATTGCCGACGGGCTAGGGGTCCAGCTGGAGTAGGGAGCCGACTATTTCAGAGTGGTAGACGTGGCAACCGGTTTAGCAACTTCATAATATTAATTATAATAAATGTACGACGATTATGACAATGGCGCAAAAGGAGAACACAAATCAGCAAGTGATAGTCAAAACGATACATCAGAGGTTACAGGAGGAGATAGGGTGTGAAAAGCAGGGGCAGGGCTGTTGCGAGCATCATCATTCTTCTGGTGATTCCAACCTTGATTGTCATAGGTATCGATCTTTTCGATAAGCCACAGCAGGAAGCCGGCATAATTCGCGCCGAAGCCTGGGCGTCCCAATATCCAGACCAATACCGCACCTACATGCAAAACAGCGAGATGGTGCGCACTACCTTTGGCGGTTCGGAGCCCATCGACTATCTGGAGCAATACCCGGAGCTGCGCACTCTCTACGCCGGTATGGGCTTTAGCATTGAATACCTGCGAGCGCGGGGGCATGTTTATGCCCTCGAAGATGTCATTCACACAGAACGGGGCAAGCCTGGAGCCAGCTGCCTGGCCTGCAAGACTCCGGATTACCTGACCATGGAGGAAACCTACGGTCCAAGTTTCTACGCCATGGACTTCGGCGAGATGTCGCTGCAGGCCCACAGTGGTGTCAGTTGCTACGATTGTCACCGCAACGAGCCAGGAGTCCTGCAGATAACCCGCGGACATCTGAATGAGGCATTGACTTTTCTGCCTGGTGAGTACAACATGAAGGACCTGATCTGCGGGCAATGTCACATCGAGTACTACCTGCATCCGGACACAAAAGCAGTAACCGTGCCCTGGAAGAATGGCACCGAGATAGCAGGGATAGAAGCGACCTTCCAGGAATGGCAGTTTATCGACTGGGTGCACCCTGAAACCGGCGGAGAGCTCTATAAGGTGCAGCACCCCGAGTTTGAGACATACCAGGGCAGTGTGCATCAGGGTTTTGGCGTCAGCTGCGTGGACTGCCACATGCCCAGGGTCACAAATGACTCTGGTCAGCGCTTCCCCTCCCACCACTGGACCAGCCCGCTTAAGACCGTTGCAGAATCCTGTCTGAGCTGCCACCGTGTTCCGGCAGAGGATCTGGTGGCGCGGGTGGAGCGGCTGCAGGGCGAGGTTGAGGAGAAGACAATAGCGGTAAGCCGACAGTTAGTGACGCTGATCAAGGCCATTGCCGCTGCCAGAGACACC